>JANOJH010000002.1:0-3219 GCA_031408135.1 Bdellovibrio sp.
CAATTGATGAAATTGATCAGCTATTGTCTGTCTATCGATACTCGAAGGCGAACCTACCGACTGTGGCGGAGCCTGAGCGTATGTTTTGTTTTGAACGCATAGTATAAATGGAATTAATCCGAATATTTTTTTAATTTTCACTTCACTAGGCTAAATGAAATCAAACAGCGAATCTACGATTATCGAGCTGGACTCGACCCCAGCCTTACTTGAAGACGCAACTAAAAATAAGAAATTCAAACTTAAATATGGCAAGAATGTTGCTCTTCAAAAAGTGGCAGCGCCGATGTATAAAAAAAATGCCCGTCAACGGGACAATAAAGGAACTTAATATGCAAAATCATACGATCAACAAAGCTGAATATAAAAGTTATTTTGACAACATCTCACGACTCATTAAAGGACAGCAGGTCGAGCTTGAAGTTACAGGTCTGGATATCGGCAATCAGATCGAAACGGAATGGGTAACACTAGAAGGATTTTCGTACGACCCACAAGGTGAAATTCTGGTCGTCCACACCCCGACTTTAGACCATGCCGTTCACCATCCGGTGCAGATTATAGCGGCCGAAGAAGGTCTTGAGCTGAGTTCGCTGTTCATTAAAGACACGGACGACCACACTCACATTGTTCAATTTCGTCACCCGTTGCAACTCGAGCAGAAAAAACAGCATTAGAAACCGAAAGCCAACTTTACAGATGTGCGGGTTGCACCGAAACTTTGTGATACTTCAGCACCGATTTTCATAATTAATAGATTCACATCGACACCCACGATCATCTGAGTTGCGCTAACTGTCTTTGTTTCAGACTGCGCCGTTGAATAGGCCGGATCAAAAATTGAATTCGTGCCTGTTACGCCCAGTTCATTTGATCCGGACAGTATTCCGACTCCTAGATAAGGCTCAACCACAGGCAGCATCGGTGAAATCAGAAGCTGTAGACCTGTCACTTTTGTTTTACTCGAAACTGTTACCGCCGTTGCGGCAACGGTTTGTCCGAACTCGAAAGAGGCGTTAGAATAAAATCCACGGAGCGCAAGGTTTACCGGAAGTACCGGCACAACTTCATTGATATTCCATTTAACGGCGAATGAAGTTGAACTCAGACTTGCTCCCGAAGTGGTCAATTTGGGAATCATAACCGCTTCGAACGCAATTCCCATCGGAATGCCGACTGCACCAAGCAGCCCCGCATTAAAAAGATTCTCAAGACCCGAACCGCCGCTCCGTTTCACAATTGCATCAGTATTTGGAGTTCCGGTCTGACCCGCAATCAAACCGACCTGTACACCGAGCACGGTTCCCATTTTTGAAGCACCCAATATTGAACCATGGGTAAAGTTTGCCGAAAACTCTTTTGTAATGCTGTCAAAATCCGATGCAGTAATGCCGGTAAAACTCGGATTAGCAAAAGCCTGAAGCGAAGTTAACAAAAATAGTGAACCGATAAATTTTTTCATAATGACTCCTGTGTCATTTATCTCATCTTAAAAAATTCCTTTAGTCACGTCTTTTGGATTTACCTGAAGCGACGTGAAAAAAAAACCTCGCAGAAAATGGCTCACTTTTATTTTCTGGGTAAATCACCAGTTTCGATTTAAAAACGAAATTCTAATTTTGAGATTTTTTATTTTTTTAGAGTCTCAATAAAGACCTCGACCAAAGGCTTATTGAAAGCTTTTGGCGTCAGTTCTTCAAGCGAAGTTTTTGGAGCATGCATTTTTAAAAAAGCTGCCTTTTGTAACCAATTAAAATAACCACTATCATCGTCGCCGTAATATTTTTTAGCTTCATCAATAATCGGGCTTAATAGTTCTTCAGCTTCTTTTTTAAATGTTTCAAATATTGCATGCATTTATTTTATTTATGCGATTTGATTTAAATAATCAACAACAAGAGGTAACATCATGGGTTTTAGCTATGGAATTAATCGATTATTAGATCTTCAGGGCACAAATTTCGAGGTTTTTGATATGGACGTCAAAGAAGATAAGATCACGTTTACAATCAAGCATAAAGAAGATGTGCAGTACATCTGTAAGCACTGTGGCCATGCGCATGACAGTTATCATGATAAAGAATGGATCCGTATTTACGATTTACCACTGGGAAACCGCAAGGTTATGTGGAAAATTGAACGGATGCGAATTTTGTGCCACTGTCAGATGAATTACCGTATTGAAAAGTTAGCTTTTAAAGCAGAGAAACATTTTTTAACCCAGCGATATGTTGATTATATTGAGTTCACGTTATGCACAAAAATGTTCACAGTAGCTGATGTGTCCAGATTATTTAATTTGGATTATGGAATTATTTATAAAGTTGATCATGACGTTCTACGAAGGCTGTGGCAACAAGCTGAGGTTCCAGACCCAATTAATATAGCTGTTGATGAAAAGTCTTATAAGAAGGGCCACAAATACGTGACAATCGTATCTGATCTAGATCTTGCAACGGTGATATGGGTCAGCGAAGGCAATAATAAAGAATCTTTAGATGAATTTTTTAAAATACTAGGACCAGAACGCTGCAAAAAAATTGAAACTGTATCAAAGGATATGCACAAGCCCTACATCGCAAGTTGTCAGGAATTTATTCCACAAGCTTTAGAAATTGCAGACAAATTCCATGTGATTAAAAAGCTCAATGAAGTTTTAGATAATTGCCGCAAAGAACTGATTGAATCTTCGGAATCTACAAAAACTGAGAAGAAAAATTTAAAAGAAATGAACTGGGTTATCCGCTACAAGCAAGAAAATATGGGTAGCAAAACAATGTCAAAATTAAATCAACTAGAAGAGCTAAACGGACCACTTTACAGAGCGTATTTGCATAAAGAATCGTTCTTCGAGTTTTTTACATATTTGCCGACACAGCTAAAACAGGCCGGTGAATTTTTAGATGAATGGGTTAAAGATGCGGCGACTGTGCCGATGGAAGCTTTTAAATATTTTGTTGGATACATAGAACGACATCGAGATCGGATTTTAAATATCATTTTAACTGGAAAAAGTTCATCATTTAGTGAAGCAATTAATCGCAAAATAAATGTCATTATTGGTATGGCTTATGGATACCACTGTCTTGATTATTTGAAGTTAAAAATACTGCAAAGATGCGGGGCCATCGGAAAGTATTGGACCCCTGAGTTCGGTGTTATTATGCCAGAAATAAAAGTCTAGGTTCTATGAAAACCCCTGCTGCGTCATAGAGAGCC
>JANOJH010000010.1:0-10136 GCA_031408135.1 Bdellovibrio sp.
AAACCAGTCAAATGCTGCGGGCACTTCTGCCAAAGTTACGGTTTCATGGGTTTATGATAAAAGCGCTCCGCCTAGCATAGTAATTACTAGTCCGTTATCGAACCCCTATACTTCTGCAGACCCACTGAGCAGCATATCTGGCAATTGCGAAACTGGCGCTAGTGTTAATATAGTCGAAACTACCGGCAGTTTTGTGGCATCAGCAACCTGTATGGCAGACACATTTACTTTTGCGGGCATTGAAAAACTTGTCGATGGTACTTTTATATATAATTTAACGCAAACAGATGCCGCCGGCAATGTCTCCGCCACAACAGTTTTTACCTGGATTCGTGACACGTCTATTCCGCTAACCCCTACGATTACTAATTTTTTAAGTAACCCACGCTATACAAATACGTCGCCATTAGTAGTGAGTGGGGGCTGTGGTGTACCGGCGCCAAATAGTGCCGACCATACCGTCTATATAGGAGAGGCCGGTGCTCCTTTAGCCAATGTGGTTTGCTCTGTATCCGACACCTATTCTTTAAGTATCGCAAAGCCTGCAAATGGCACCTATACATTGGCGCTCTATCAAACCGATACCATTAATCTGGTTGATTCTGCTAACCGTGATTTTACCTGGGTATATGATTCAGTGGCGCCGCCGGCGCCGCTTATTTCAAACCCTTCATCTTCGCCAGTTACTTCAAGCGGGACGCTTATAATTTCAGGCTCATGCGAAACCAATGCTACAGTAAAACTGGCCGCAGCGGTTAACCAAAACACGTCTTGCGTCAACGCCGGTTATAGCTTTACGATTTCAGAGCCAATAGATGGAACTTATAATTATTTGGTAACACAAACTGATTTAGCTTTAAATACTTCTGTTAGTGCAGGTCAGCAGTGGGTAAAAGATTCGACGGCTTTACCGATACCTACAATTGATACGCCACTGGTAAATCCGTTTATTAGTAATTTAGTTAATTTAATTTTATCTGGTCAATGCCAAACAGGTTTAACCGTACAACTTACTGGCGTCGTGGCTGCAGATGTGCTTGAGCCTGCCGGTCTCCTAAATCAAGTATGTGTGAATTCTAGCTTTAGTTATACAATAACTAAACCAGACGGAACTTATAATTTATCTATCAACCAGACAGATGGAGTTAAAACCTCGGCCGCAGTGGTCAGGAGTTGGACTAAAGATACCGTTGAACCCGTTACTACCATAACAATTACTCCGGCTAATCCTAATTACGCTCTCATAGCGGGCTTTGTTTTTTCGGCTAACGAACCCAGCACATTTGAGTGCAGTTTAAACGGGGCCGCGTATTCAACCTGCGCGTCTCCTCTGAACTACAGCAATTTAGCCAATGCATCATATACGCTAAATATCCGCGCCATAGATCAGGCAAAAAATATAGACAGTACTCCGGCAACCTACACGTGGACCCAAAATGCTCATAAGGCTGTTGCGCTTTACCATTTTAACTCGACAGCACCGATGCTCGATTCCGGCAATTATACGGGTGGTGCCAGTAATACCTTAACTGATAATGCTTCTGTAAACTTAGCTGCAGGTAAGTTTTTGGAAGGGCGAACTATGGATACCACCGCAAAATTTGCAAGCGTGGCGGATACCCCCTCTCAACAGGTACTAACAAGTAATTTAACGCTTGAATCCCAAGTAAAATTAGTGGCTTTACCGGGGGGCTATGCGCCGATCGTTTCTAAAATTAATGGTGTTGTCGCCGCAAGTTTTGAGTACGGACTTAGAAAGCAAGGTTCAAAATATTACATTTACTTTAGAGGAAGCTTAGATGGAGTGAATAATGTGGAAAAGAAATCTTTGGCATTAACTACGGCGGAGCGCGATGTCTTGGTGACGGGTTTTAATCATATAGCGGTAACTTGGAATCTAGGTTCGATTAAATATTACTTCAACGGGGTAGCTAAGGGAACGGGAACAATCGGTACCGCCGGGTCTTCGAAACTGGCAATTTCTGCAGCACCACTGAGAGTAAGTTACAACGGGAACGACACCTTAAATGGGCATGTTGATGAAATACGGATCAGTCAGCTTGTAAGATGGACGACCTCGTTTACGCCTCCAGCTGTGGCTTATGCGGCTGATTAGCCTCCGACTAGTACCCGGTTCCCTTTGCAGAAACAGTGCATTTACAATTATTTCTAAGATTCTATTTTTCCAGTTATCTGAAATTCTGTACACAGTCGCCAAGATTACGATAAAGATAGCCGACCGATTGTAAAGTCCGGACATCAATTGCAAAAGCATCTCTATTCTGACCTTGAATACATATCAAAGCGCCGCGCTGATTCTGAAGGGCGAAATTACACGCATGGAATTCAGAATATACGGCAACTTGCCTGTTGGTATTGTTGTTAACCAAAACACCCGAACCATAATGACCGGGCACGCAAACTAAGGCTGGCCCGTGCTGAACCGGCGGAAAACCCGGGCGGTTATAATCGGGCTGCGGCATCGGTTCTGGCATTGGCTGCGGCGGATTGTGGTGACGTGGGCGTCCGTAAGAAATTTCGGTTTCGCGGACTTCATTCCAATTGCCGTAAGAGTCGCGGCAAGCATAGCCACGGGTAATTTCGCGGCGCCCGCGATGGTAAATTGTATTTTCGTATGAGCGGCAAACCACTTCATTACGTTGGTGGTGATAGCCTTCGTTGACGATTCTGATCGAGCCATAACCGCTGCGACCACGCCATTCAGATCGTTCATTTCTTTCAAGACAATCGCCACGGGCAAGCAGCATTTCGTTACGGTCATTTTCATCAAGCTCGCGGCCAATGACTCCACCGACAACCGCGCCGATTGCCGCGCCCACGATGGTAGCGCCAGCATCGCCATTGCCGGCACGATTACCGAAGACACCGCCGAAGATTGCGCCGAGAATGACGCCTGCATCCTGTTTATCGGCCTGTGCAAGCGGGGCCTGAAATAAGGTCGCGGCACATAGAGTAAGGGATAAAATCAGTTTTGCGGGTTTCACCATAAAGTTCTCCTTCAATTGCTATAGGAGAACGCTGCCACTTCAGTACCAGATTTAAAGTGTATTTGGTTTCAGTTGAAGTATAAGTGATGTTCAGAGTGTAGACAGAGTGACTTTCCTCAGTTGAATTCGGCGTTATACCATTTCTGAATTTCAGCGCAAAACAGGTCTGAAGCGCCGTTCGGGCAGAACGTGCCGCCCGCATGGCCGGTAAGGCCCGCCATTTTTCTGAAGAACAGATTATTACTTGCGGAACCGCCCGCTGCAGGAGTTGGATTCAGTAACGGACCTGAATAAAGCCCGAGATAATCCCACCCGTGGCAATTGGTGCAGCGGCTTTGGACAAAGGATCTGACCGGTCCATTGAAGACAGCCTCGGCTTTGGGAGAATAGCCGGTAAAATTAACGCCGCCGGGTTTCACGAGTAAGGCAGGTTTGGAATCAAAACCATAGGCATAAATCGAGTGCGCCTTGCCGTCGAGAAAGCGCGCCGGAATCTGAAACGAAAAATAATGCCCTGAGCTTGGCCCCGGCGAAACCCGGTTGGCCTGCACTTCGCCGGCAAGCTGACCTGTGCCGACTACGCCATCAACGTAAAAAATAACTTTGAGCGAACTGCCGGTATTGGCTGGGTCAAGCGCATAGCCCCAGACGGTGCCAAGCACGGTGACATAATTGATATTGGAACTTAAAGTACCGCTGAATTTTGAACCGATGTCATTGATCACAACGTTACTGGCTGAAGTTTCTTCTCCGGTTTTTGCGCAGTTGTTAAAAGCGAGCGAAAACAATCCCCCGGCTAGTAAAGCCGCGCCGATATTAAAATATTTGCTTAGATTCAACATTTCGACTTCCCCCGAAGACGTGAGCGTAACCTTCTCCAGTTTAGCTGGATAATCCGCAATACGTTAATTCAATTTACACTTTCTAAAATTTGATACAGTTTAACTGTACCAAAATGAAACAATACTAAGTCGGTAGCGAGGGTTGCTAATAGGCGTTTTGACTTTCTATATGGTTAAACGTTGTGAAGAGATTTTGGTTCTTCTCATTCCTGAAAAATAAATTCAAAGAATGCGAATCAACCGAGTAATCCAGTGAAATCGCTCCAACCGTAATTCGGAATTTGTGAGTGTTGGCCAGTTTTGTTAGTCGAACTTCAGAGCCGGGTTCGATTGGCCCGTGTTCCAGCTGAAAATCCGCGATGCCGATTCCGAGTGTGCCTTCAACTAATCGCTCCATCGGACGTGCGCCGTATTCGCGGCTGCGGCCGTAGATCGACATGTAAGTGTAAGTCGCTTCATCAACAGTCATCTTCCAGTCAAAGAAACTTTTGATTCTGGACAATTTTTTATTAACCATTGTGTGCGCCAACTGCAGAAATTCAGCATCTGAAAACGGCTTGAACAATGAAATCGCGTCGAAACGGTTTAAGAAACTGTCGCGGAACTTGGTTCGAAGGTCGCGCAGCACTTTATTACGAAGATCGGGATCGTCCGGATTGTTCAGAATAACTTCTGCACCGGCATTTGTTGTCATCATGATGTAAGCGCCGCGGGCAAACAGCGGTCGCTGATAAGCATCGTAGAAAATTCCTTCGTCCATCATGAAGTACAATTGATCCAGAACTTCGACTGAGGCTTTATCGATTTCTTCAAACACATACATGGCATAGGGATTGTTCGTCAGATTACGCGCCATTACTTCAACGAAAATTTTGAAGCTTGATGCGTCTTTGTAGGCCGTCATATCCATAGTAATGAGTTTCATTCCCATGTATTCAGCCATTTTCTGGGCCACATAAGTTTTACCGGTTCCGGTTGGCCCTGCAAGTAATGCAGTGGCAATCGGTTTATTGTCGGTGCGCCCGGCCACATAACCGTTTTTCGCCAGACGAATCAAATCTCTTTTACCTTCGGTCACACCAACAACGTCAGCATTGAGCTTGCCTTCAAGTCCTTTAATGACAGTGTAGTCGCGATTAACCAGCCACTCGGGTACCTGTGCAACGCTCATTGTGGCCCGGCGGGCCTCTTCAAGAGTGATGACTTTCGGTTCGATCTTAATGCCATTTACATTTGAAATTTTAAAACCATTTTTCTGATTGGCACTGTTAGAAACAAAAATCAGCTTCAGCTTGTTAGTCGGATAAATCTGGGTTTTGGTGTTAGGCTCCAATGTGGCGGTCAAGGTATCAAGTAAAGCGTTATCGTAGGCATTTCTGACTTCGAGGTAATCAAAACGCATTTCCGTGTCGAAATAATCGAAAACCAGCTGCAAGGCCTGTACTTCGGGAACATCAACCATGAATTCGGTTTTTGAACTCGGCAAGTAAGGATGCGGAGTTTCAATTGTCATTGGAATACTGACCGGCTTGCTGATAACACCTGAAGCCGCACTTCGCACCAGATTGTTGATCACCGACATTGTACGGTCGGGCTCTTGGCGATTCGGGGAATAAAAATCGATTGTCTTAATAATGTATTTGAGTTCACGTTCATTCAGGATGATTTTCGGGTAGAGCGTTTTCATCATCACATCAACAAGTTGAAATGTCTGAGCGGCGTCAACCGAAGGCAGGATGATTTTGTCGGCAAACGACTCCAGAACATAAGAGTGCTTCGAACGGATGATGTCGTTGTATTCGTACTTATCAATGAAGGCAATAGAGCGCATGCGGCCCGCAGTAATATTGGCCGCGTATTCTCTTTCAATACCGGTATCATCATTTGAGTGCGAGCCAAGACCGATCAGGCCACCGATCGATGTCAGGTACATGATAACATCTTTACCGTCTGATGGTCTTAAGATATTGCGTTCCCAGTATTCATCGACCTCGCCCACATATTTATGGCCGGCTTCAATTTTACTGATGTTGATATCAACGTGCCACATGTGTTTCGGGCATTTACCCGAGGCATTGGTTGCCATGCGCGCAAATATATATTGATACGCCAAAGAAGGCTCGCCGATAACCAGCACAGATTTATTCTGATCTGTTCCGCAAACAACATCTTCGATTTTAGTGGTAACCGAATCGAAAATCTCTACAT
This sequence comes from Bdellovibrio sp., assembly GCA_031408135.1. Lineage (GTDB taxonomy): Bacteria > Bdellovibrionota > Bdellovibrionia > Bdellovibrionales > Bdellovibrionaceae > Pseudobdellovibrio. Next base: position 6,059 of record JANOJH010000010.1, read on the forward strand.
TGTTCATCACCGTCGTCAGCATTTTCCACGACCTACTGATCGGGTAGCTGGCGTTGCCAGGCCCCATGATGTAACCGCTCTGCGAGAGCGTGCTTAAATCGGGTAACTGGGGTGCGCGATCCTGTGCATGCAGATTTAAAGACAGGATTGCGATCAGCAACCCGACAGAACTCTTGAACATAATGCTCTCCTTTAGTCTAACCTCGTAGGCCTATTAGATTGAGCATTACAACGCGTAAGAATGTGGTCAAGAAATCTTGTGTGACGCGGACGGTTCCCACTTTCATGTAACTGTTGCGGAAACGCAAAAGCACGGGGCGCGTATATTCGAATAATAAAAATTTGAGACTGCCATTATAGAAAAAATCAAATGCAAGCCGTGCAAGGAAAATCGCAAAGATTCCATCGCGGAGAAATGAAGACAAACCTTGGCTGATCAGTGAGTTAAAGGTTCCGAATAAAATGAAAAATAGAAAACGGCTTTTCCGACGCTTCATAAAATAGACCGGGCCGCCCAACAATGAGGCAAAAAGAGTCATAAAAATACTGACGAGTGACTGTTGGTGGATTTTTTTCTGCCCGGGCTGACTCTGAACGAAAAATTCCTGATGTTCCTGGCCCGTTATTGCGGGATAGATTGTACGAGAGGTAACTTCCGAAGCGGTGGTAACAGCCGTATTCACCACAGTGAACATTAAAATACTGACGCGATTGGCAGACCAATATTGAATCCATGCACTCGCAGGATTAATGATAACGGCTGTCGAGCTCATGCTAACCACAGTGTAAAAATAGAGAAGAAGTCGGCGCCCCTGCTGAGCCAGAACATTAACCATTCATCCATTGAATACAGAATTTCAATCTGAGGCAAGCCTGTTGTTCGAAATAATTCTCAGATTGAGAAAGCAATTTTACCCTTTCGTCCAGTCGTCGGACGGCCGATAAGTAAATATGAAAACTTTTTTTATTTTTAGCTTGGTGTTTTGTTCTGCGTACGCTAATGCGGATGAAGCCATTAGTGCGCTTACCGACACGCAGTCTTTACTGCGCGATCAGGGCCGCATGCAGGAAGAGGCCGGCAAAACCGCCGAAGGAAGAAAGGCAGACCATAACGCCACAGTTGTGACGTTAGGAAAACCCGAACTCAAACAGGATCTTTTAAATATTTCCGCCGATCTTATGAGTTGGATTACAGAAGCCTCAAAGGGTGATCCTGAAAAAATGCAGCAGTTTTTGCAGGAAGCGCTCACCAGCCCGAAAAATTTTCTTGAAAAAATGCCGGCAAATGAACGCGCAAGAATAAAAGGCCTGTCTGAAAGGATAGAAGGCGCCAGATCAAAAAATCCGTATCCCTAAGCACTTTTTAGCAACAGGATGATAAAATTTTCAGACGTCATCTGAATCCTAACAGAAAGCTGACACACTTTATTTAAAACTCTGCTATATTCCCTCAAAAAAAGGGAGTTCCAATGAAATCAATTTCAATATTAATGGTGTTACTTTTGTCGAATACGGGTTTTGCCGCAATTACAGATTCATCTTACGATCTTCGCCACCAGTCCTTAATTGAGCAGGCTGTTCTGACGTGTGGATACAATGGTACTGTAACTCAGTTATCAAGTGAAGAAGTTGTCGTGAATGTCGACCAGGGAATTCGAGATATTTATTACACGACGGTGCTCTCAGTAAAAGTCGGCATCGATCAATACCTGTCCGACGAATATCTGGTCAGTGTTAAATCTGAATTCGCTGACATGTACGACCATTCGGCTGCTGACTGGGGCGTATATTCAATCACTTCCACAAATTGTCATAAATAACTTAAAAGAGGAAAAACCATGAAAAAATTAATTATCGTAGCCGTGCTTTTCGTTTCTCAAATCAGTTTTGCAGCACCGGTCTGTTTGGGCGAAGCCCAGATCATCGCAAAAGTGGGTCAAATCAATAACCGTGATATGTTGGAATGTGTTGTCAGCATCGATACAGCTTCGATCGTTCAGTACAATGTTAATCAGTTATGTCCGTTAGACCTCAGCGAAGTTATGGAAAAAGGTGTTGAAGTCGGCCTCATCAACGGTCACGACTGCAAATACAGTCCAGGTGATGAGATTTCAGGTGTTATCGTAAAAACCGCTTGGGGTGCACTCGTACTCGAGTAACTATTTCTTTTCGAATCTCAGATTATAAGCGTTGGCCACTTCTTTGAAAAAGTCACCATCACGGAAGTGGACCGACGTTTCGTTTTGCACATCAACGGCCACATTTTCAAAATGCTTTTTGAGTTTTACAAGCGGTCCCGCCACGCGGTGCGAAATCAAAACTCCCAGCACAAATGAAATAAGAAAGCTGGCAGAAATTCCGACAATTAATACGAAAATCGATTGTTCCTGAAACATATTATGGAACACAAGATACGGATGGGATTCAGGTAAAGCTTTTACATAAGGATCATTTAATTGCTGATAAAACACACTCAGCTGAAAAATCAGAAGAATGACGGGCGCTACCAGTGAAATGCCCATCATAAGTAGAATTAAGCGCCACTGAAATTGCGGGTATATCAGATAATTTTTAAACTTTCGATTTTCATGCATCTATAAAGGCTAGCAAAGCCGCTTTTGTTTGACCAGTGAAAAACCCTACTACTTTGGTCTAGACTTTTTTCGTCCTGCAGCTCTTTAAATTTTTTCTGCAGAATAATATTATTATTTTTTAACATCTTGCTTAATTCTTCACTTATAAAATCGTTTTCGTATTTTATAAGAAGTTGTTGGGCATCGAAAATCGATCTTTCAAACTTTGCGATTTTTTCAGATTTGTTTCTAAGATAATTCTTGATCGGCTTTTTCAGGACGATGATTACGGATTACGATCAAAGCCAGGCCAGTGGCCAGAAGTATCAACATTCGGAGTTTAGTCATTTGAAAAGCCTCGATAATAAATTATTTAACAACGATAAAATATTAAATTGGCCTATTTACTGGGCATTTGGACCGATTGACACAAGGCAATTTCTCAGAAAATACTAGGAATGAAAATAAAACTACAATAGTATTTTCAAACAAAGAATTAATTAAATGAAAGTTTAACAACACACAAGGAGATAGAATGAAAAGTTTATTTGTTATCGTTAGTTTGATCAGCTCGGTAGGTTTCGCGTTAGACATGTCTGCACAAAAGTGGACTGCTCAGTTGGATTTAAGACAAACAGCATCTGATGCTGCAGGAGCTGGTTGTACCGGTACTTGTAAAGCAGACACTCAAACAATGTTCTCTGCAGGAGCAACAACTATGTTTGATCTGGGTAACCAATTCGGTTTAAGAACTGGTGGCGTTGTTACTCAACGTGGTTACAAGCAGACAGATACTACGGTATCAACTGCAACTAACTTTACGTACCTTGATATCCCGGTTTTACCTGAATATCAAATCAACGATATGTTCACCGCTTATGCAGGTGTTATAGTTGGTTTAAAAGCTTCTCGTGCTTGTGGTTTCGACGCAACTACTTGTAATGCATTATCTGACAAGTCACTAGTAACTCCGTTACAAGTTGGTGGTACTTACAACATCGATAAGCAATGGGCAGCTCGTTTAACTTATGAAACTGGTACATTAATGACCTCTGTTCCGGGGCAGAGCCAAGCCGAAGTTAAAACTGCTAACGTAGTTACAGTTGGTGGCGGTTACACGTTCTAATTTACGCAAGTAAATTGGAATTGGAAAAGGCTGCAGAAATGCAGCCTTTTTTTTTGGAAAAAGAGCTAGACGCCGCACGAAGAAAATTTAGAAATTTTTCGCTTAGGAATTACGAACAGAAAAATTGATTTGTAATGAGCTTTTGGTGAAGGCCTCAGCAACAGAGTTAATTTCAATAAACCCAGTGTTTTCAGTCAGATAAACCCCATATTATAAATGTGTAGACAAATGATACACAAAGAGGTAAATTAAATGTGGATGGAAGCTGAACGGAGGCTAGAGTGTCTACTGCTAGAAAGAAGAAAAATGATACTCATAAAGATGAGGTTATACATATTCGCACGGCACCTTCCGATAAAACTATTATCAAACAAGCGGC
>JANOJH010000073.1:0-1276 GCA_031408135.1 Bdellovibrio sp.
TTGTGAAAATAAATCGCGTATCTCTGTGAACACACCCGTATATGTTGCTGGATTAGAACGTGGAGTCCTGCCAATGGGTGATTGATCTACTTCTATTACTTTATCAATCAATTTCAATCCATCAATTTTTTTATAGGGGTACGGCTCTGTTCTTGAATTAAAAAAATGTTGATTAAGAATCGGAAACAATGTATCGTGAATCAAAGTCGATTTTCCGCTTCCCGAAACGCCTGTTATGCTGGTCAATGTACCCAATGAAATTTCAAAATCAACATTTTTTAAATTATTGCCTGTAGCGCCAGTAAGCAAAAGTTTTTCTCCAGTTCCTTTTCTTCTTTCCTTAGAATAGTTGATACTCAACTTACCACTTAGGTACTTGGAAGTAGTGCCATCGATTTTTAAGAATGTTTCTGGATCACCTTCGGCCACCACGTGTCCCCCATGTCTGCCCGCGCCCGGACCAATATCTATAATGTAATCTGATGCGAGCATCATGTCTTTGTCGTGTTCTACTACAATTACGGAATTGCCCAGATCTCGAAGATCCTTTAATGCCTTAATCAATTTCACATTGTCGCGTGCATGAAGGCCAATGCTTGGCTCATCTAAAATATATAACACACCAACTAGTTGCGTTCCTATTTGTGTGGCCAATCGAATGCGCTGCGCTTCGCCTCCACTCAACGTTCGCAAGGGACGATTCATGTTTAAGTAATCCAACCCCACATCCAACAAAAAGCCAATACGCTTGCGAATTTCTTTCAACACTTCTTTGGCGATAACACGTTGCTTGTCATTTAATCGGTCTTCTAATCCTTCGAACCATTTCTTCAAAGCATTGATATCCATCACCGACAGCTCGGCAATGTTTTTATTATCAATCTTAACATGAAGTGATTCTTTTTTCAATCTAGCTCCATGACATTCAGGGCAAATTTTTGTGATCGTGAAATCATCCACCCACTTGCGAATAGCATCAGAACCTTCTTCCTTTTGTTTCTGCAAAAAGTTGATGATGCCCTCAAACTTTGTATTCCATTCTGTTCCCGGATATTTTACGGATGCAACCGCGACTGGTTCATCATCGCCAAAGAGCAAAACTTTCAATGCCTCATTGGATATATCTTTGATTGGTGTGGTAAGGGTGAATTTAAATCGTTTCAGAATCGCTTCAATCTTTTTGAATATCCAGATGTCGCGATATTCGCCCAGCGGCAAAATTCCTCCTCGACTAATGCTAAGTTTTTTATCTGGAATAACGGAGTCTTCGGTGATC
>JANOJH010000077.1:0-2631 GCA_031408135.1 Bdellovibrio sp.
CTATGCGGCCCGCTATGGCCAGTGGTTGAAAAAACGGCCGGTGCTACTAGCCGTGCTTGAGCGTGAACTGGATGCTGACGATCAACGAAAACTCAAGAAAGCCCTGCTTGAAATCGATCGACAGATGGATGTCTGCAGGGGCATTCTGGGTCTTGATGAGTTCTGAATTATTTTGTTTTGGACTTTACTTTAGTAATTAAAGCGTTAAAGCGCTCCGTGTACTCTTTTACTTCAGTTTCGTTTTTTACCGGGTCTTTAGACAAACTCTGCGCTTTGTAGTCAGACTGCGCACGGTTCAGAATCAGCGTCCAGTTCTTTTTTGCCAGTTCTTTATCGAGTGGCTTCAGTTTAAAACCTTCAACCTGGATGTCGACTTTTTCGGCGAATTCCAGATCGCAAACCTTTTCAACTATCTCGTTATACTCGATCGCCTTCTCAATTTTACCGAGGGTGTCGAGCTTGGATTTTTCATCGAGAACTTTATAGTTTCCATCGGCATCTTTTTCACTTGGGTTCAAACCTAAAACGCCCATAACCAACATCATATCGCTATTGAAATCCACACGTAATTTAAGGATGTTCAGCATAATATTCTGATACGCGCCCTGATTCGATTCCTTCAGGATTATTTCGTTCACGGTTGCATCAGGCAAGAAACCAGAAATCAGCATCAGCATGTAGTAATCAGCCATACGTTCATGCTGAAATTTTTCTTCGTCAATCGGAGGATAGTTATCAACCGCTTGCGCTTTATTCAGGTTGATCGTGTAGTTCTTAACAAAAAGCAGCGCTTCATCAGCCGTTAACGCTTCAGCCATCATGCGGCCTGCAGACATCATGTTAAACGGAATAGGTACGAGGTTTGCGCGCATCTTGTCGTCTTTAAGAATTCCAAACGCAACACCGATTTTTTGCTTGCGGATAGCTTCGTTGGTTTTTTTCATTCCATCGTTTGTTTCCTGAATCTGCTTCGGCAGATTTTCAGTTCCATCCATAATGTTCTCAATTTTCTTGCAGGACGAAAAAACACAGAGAGTGACTATTGCAATTACAAGTTTCATTTTATTTTCCTTCTATTTATCAGATTGCGTTAAAAAAAATTTTAGACAAAAAAAAGCAGCCGTTACAGGCTGCTTTCTGGAACCGATTAAAAATTTAGTAAACCGGTTTTAACATCTGCGTTTTTAAAGCAGCTAAACCGTCGTCTATCGGTTTACCGAGCCAGATCGACATAATCTTAATCATCATTTCAGGTGAGGCTGACATTGAAACTGTTACGCCTTTAGTATCTTCATAGTAAAGATTGGTTTTGCCACCGTCTTTAGTCATTAACAGTGTAATCGATTTTCCAGATGTGGCGTCTGCGCCTTTTTCCATTAAACCGAGAGCATTAGTTAGTTCTGCATCAAGAGCATAATTATTAGCAGCTAAAGCTTCTTTGAACGAAGTAACTAAAGAAGCTGCAGAAACAGTTCTTAACATGTCTAACTTCAATGCCACACGTGAAGAAGACTGAACGAGTGTAGATAATCCTGTATTTGCATCACGGCTGAAGCCGGCTTTGTTGTCAGAAAACAACTGCGCAACATAAACTTTTACTTCAGCGATTAAAACTTGTTTTGTTCTTAAACCTGCTCCGAGGATTTCTAACTTCAACGGAGTCGGTCTGCCGTCTTTATCGTTTAATGTAGCTGTCGCTTTTAAGTTAACGCCGTTTAAAACCTTTGCGCCATCTTCAAAAGTTAACAGAGCTGCTTGCGCAAGAACCGAAGACGCCATAACAAGCGCAAATAACATTTTTTTCATACATATCCCCTTAGTTGGTGATGTTTTTTTAAATACTTAAGATATTGTGGTCGGCACAGAGAGAACCAAAAATTGGCAAAATAGTCTACTTTTTTGTAAATCTGAGCTTATTTAGGCGCCAAAACTGAATAACGATGGCTAAAAAATACACTATGAATGCAGTTGAATTCCGTTTTTTACATCACTCCAGAACCAGCCAAGACTGGGATCCTGCGAGATCATATCCGATAAGGGGTTGCTTACGAGTTTCAGACTTAAACGGAGATAGGCCTCAAGCTCATCAAAACCGGGCCCGATGGTGACGACCTTAAGTTGGTCAATCGTTGCAAGCCGCGAGAATGTTGAAGCGATGTGGGAAAAATCTGAAAAGTCTTTCCGGCGGATGATCAGGTCAGGCTCGACCCCTTGCTTTGTCCAGCGGTCAAAAAGCGATTTCTGCAAGAGTGATTTCAATCGGGTTTTCTGGTGATAATTCAATTGATTGAAGAGAACTTGATCCATCATGGCCATATAGAGATCGCAATTTAAAAATTCGGCTTGGTTTTCTCTGAGACATTGAATAATTTCCGGAATACGCAGCAGAGATTTGCGTACATGCAAATCTTCTATGAGCGCTCCGTCCGTGAAGTATATGACCGTCATGGTCAACTTATTACTCATCCAGACATTAGTTTAGCAGACCTTAGCAGGTGATTTGTAGCTAATAACGATTTAAAAAATAAAATAAGCCGTAGGTCTAGAATGAGTCCAGATTTAAGCTGCATGGTCTTTGTTGCTACTCTAGACGTCGAGCTGTTTGATATTCTTTTTATGAATGAAATTTGG
>JANOJH010000079.1:0-1819 GCA_031408135.1 Bdellovibrio sp.
GCTGCAATTCAGACTTACCTCGGAAATCCCGATGCAAACCTCGATGGTGGCGTCAGTGAAACTCAGGACGTCGAAACCACGAAGTCGGCGAAGCCGTGGATTATTTTAATTGCAATCGGCATCTGGCTTATCATATTTATGTTTAACCCGAGCCTTGCGCTCTACCTTTTATTCTCAATGATGCGAGGTGGTGGAGGCGGGGGCGGCGGTAGTTGGTCAGGCGGCGGCGGAAAATCTTCAGGCGGCGGCGCAAGCGGGGGATGGTAAGTGAAACTTAAAAAAAAGATAAATCCGGCAACAATTGAAGCGGCGATTGCCGATTTCGAAACTGAAGTGGATTTTGAATTCATTCCGGTTATTGCCGCAAAGTCGTCATATGTTGAACATATCAGTTGGGTGCTCTCTTTACTTTTTCTGATCGTGTTTATGGGGTTGATTGAAGCCGTATTCGCTACAAAATTGCACGATTCCTATATCTCGCCCATGCCATTTTATCTTGTTGCGCCTTTTTTAGCCGTACTTTGCGGCGCTTTGCTTGATAAATCCGACTGGGTCGATCGCTTTTTCATTACGAAGAGTGAGCGGGCGCGGCAGGTTCAGGAAAAAGCCGAGCGGATTTTTTATAAGCATCAGCTCCATGAGTTGAAGTCGCAAAATGCCTTATTGCTTTATATTTCGGTCATGGAGCGGCAGATTGTGCTGTATCATGATCCGCGGATAAAATATGAAAATATGCTTAATCTTGATCATCAGTTGCTCAAGATTCTGCAATTGGCCTTTAAAAATGAAGAGTTTGAGGCAGGGCTACTCGAAGCCATCGCCCACCTTAAAAAGAGCTTAACGCCCGACTTCGGATACGGAACTTCCGGCCGAAATCCGAAAAAGCTCGAGAATTTTGTTCCTAACAAGTTGATTTGGTGGAACGAATAAATTACTCTCTTTGGAAGTCTAAAAAATAACGTGCACTCGTAGTTCAATGGATAGAATATTCGGCTTCGAACCGAAGGGTTACAGGTTCGAGTCCTGTCGAGTGCACCAACAGCAACAATAGATCCTTACATAGCCAAGAACAATACCACATATTATCAAATAAACCTTGCAAGCGTCCCTTTAATGGGACATCATAGATTTGCGTGAATAAGAATTGGCTTCAAGTTTTCATTTCAGATCAGGCCCGCAAAGAGATCCAGCGTTGGCCTCTTGAAGTCAAAAAAGACTTGGGCGCAATTTTAACAAAGCTTCAAAAAGGTGAGGTCGTAGGTTATCCAGATACAGAGCCTATAAGATCAGTTGCTGCTGGAGTTTTGGAAATTCGACTTAAAGATATAAGCGGTATTTTTCGCGTTTTTTATTTGATCAAGACAGAGCATGGTATTGTTATGTTCCATTCGTTCAAAAAGAAATCGCAGAAGACGCCTCAACATGAAATTGAAACCGCCAGGTTAAGATTAAACGCCTATTTAAAGGAGCTGAATAATGAAAACGACTAAAAGCAAAAAACGACCCATAGGTGCAAAGAACTCTAAAGAGATCGCGGCCGCTCTTGGTATTGATTCTGCCACTGACATTGCATTGATGGAGTACAAAGCTTCGCTTTCTGAACTTGCTGCAAAAGTTATTGAGAATTCTGGGTTAACGATCAATGAAATCGTGAAACGCTCTGATGTTGCGAGATCAAAGGTATCCGCAATTAAAAATGGAGCCCTTGCGGGGATTTCCAGTGACCTATTTCTTAAAGTTATTTCTGCCGCCGGTGGACGCGTGACTTTTAAGCTAGCGAGTTGAGCTTTTCTGTCTAACGAAATCCTCCGAAGCCCCA
>JANOJH010000085.1:0-1650 GCA_031408135.1 Bdellovibrio sp.
GCACCGTTTTTGTTTCGGCACTCAGTCTTTTTCTGTTTGCGGGCGGGGTCGTTTCAGATATCGCATTTGCACTTTCGGTCGGTATCTTTTTCGGAACCTATTCTTCTATTTACGTGGCAGCACCGCTGATCATGGTTATGGAAAAACTTAAACTTTCGCCACGTACCGCTTAAGGGCGGTTATGGCTCAGTGGAAAGAGAGATTCACTCAGGTACCCAAGCTGGTCGGTCCGTTTCCGGACCTGATTGCGCGGGTGTTGGCCTCGCGTGGCCTTAATCAGGATAATCTTGATGATTTGCTGAATCCGAAACTCAGCGGGCTAAAAGAGCCTCTCAGTATGCTCGGTATGGGTAAAGCTGTAGAGCGGATTGTTCAAGCCTATAAAAATAACGAAAAAATCTGTATATATGCCGACTTCGATCTGGACGGCACGAGCGGCCTTGCCATTCTTAAGCAGGGTTTTGAGAAAGTAGGTTTTAAAGACGTTTCCTATTATCAGCCGAAACGTCTCAGTGAAGGCTACGGCTTTCATGCTGAAGCAGTTGAAGAATTAAAAAAATCTGGTATTTCGCTTATTATTACGGTGGATGTCGGTATTACTTCGTTTAAGGCTTTTGAAAAAGCCCTCGAACTCAATGTGGATGTTATTCTGACCGATCACCATTTGCCGGCTGACGAATTACCAAAAGCATTTACGATTGTAAATCCGAATCAGAAAGACTGCCGCTCTGGGCTTGGCTATTTATGCGGGGCGGGTGTGGCTTTTTATCTTTTACGCGCTGTTAAGCGGGCCTTTTATGATGATAACGACTTGCCTAAAAACGAATGGGACTTAAAAGAAGTGCTCGAGTTTTTCTGTATCGGCACTTTAACAGATATGGTGCCGTTGATCGGCGATAACCGTGTGCTCGTCAAGTATGGCCTGAAGACACTGGCTACCACCACAAAGCCCGGATTAAAATCCTTACTTGAAGCGCTTAAGCTTGATGGCCGTGAATTAACTTCGCAGGATGTGGCTATCCGGTTTGCACCTAAACTGAATGCGCTTTCCAGAATGGAATCCGATATTCTTCCGGTACAAATTTATCTTGAAACCGATTACAAGAAATCCGAAAAAATGGTCTACCGGATTCTTGAAAATAACGAAACCCGGCAGAGCCTGCAAAGTGATGCTGAAAACAAAGCGTTCAAAATGCTCGAAAGTTGGAATGAGCCGGATTTTGTTTTTGTCAGTTCACCGGAATTTCACAGAGGAATCATCGGCTTAATTGCAACAAAACTTGCGCAGCATTTTAATCGGCCCGCTTTTGTCGGATCTGAAAATTCTGAAGGCATGATCGTTGGCAGCTCGCGCACGCCGCCGGGCTCCGAGATCAGTCTGGTTGCGGCTCTGAAAGGAGCTGAAGGCGTACTTAACCGGTCGGGCGGGCATGCCGCTGCTGCGGGCTTTGAACTGCACGCAAAAAATCAGCATGCATTTGCAGAAAAATTAAAAACTTATTTTAAATCATTTGAAACCGAAGCGCAGGCCGTTGAAATTGACTTCGATACCGTGGCCGAACTTTCAGAGGTGAACAGCAACGTAATGAAGTGGTATGATCATATCGGACCTTTCGGTGTAGGATTCAACATCCCGTTGATTAAATTTGA
>JANOJH010000120.1:0-3313 GCA_031408135.1 Bdellovibrio sp.
CCAAATTCTTGATCCAAGGCGGCGCCGACATTCTTTTACCCGAGACCACCTTCGACACGCTGAATTTAAAAGCTTCGCTGTTTGCAATTGAAAAACTTCAGGAAGAGTTAGGCGAAAAACTCCCGCTTATGATTTCGGTTACAATCACCGATGCGTCAGGGCGCACACTCTCAGGTCAGACTGTCGAAGCTTTCTGGAATTCGATCCGGCACGCCAAACCCCTCAGTGTGGGTATCAACTGCGCACTGGGCGCCCGCGAAATGGGCCCATTCCTGCGTGATCTCGCGCGCGTGTCCGACTGTTACATCAGTTGCTATCCCAATGCAGGCCTGCCAAATCCGCTCTCGCTGACAGGCTACGATGAAACACCTGAAAGTATCGCCTTTGAACTGAATAAATTCGCAAAAGACGGAATCCTCAATATCGTCGGTGGCTGTTGCGGCACAACGCCCGAACACATCAAAGCCATTGTTAGTGAAATCCGGTCAGCCTCGCCGCGCAAACCCAGCCTGATTGCACCGCGATTAAGACTTTCGGGGCTTGAGCCGCTCAACCTGATGTCGCAGGGCGAACGCAGTTTTATTCTTGTCGGCGAAAGAACCAACATCACCGGCTCTCCGCATTTTTCCAAATTCATCAAGAACGGCCAACTGAACGAAGCCCTTACGATTGCGCGCCAACAGGTCGACAACGGCGCCAACATTATCGACATCAATTTTGATGAAGGCATGATTGACGGCAAAAAAATGATGCGCGAATTTCTGAACTTACTGGCTGCCGAGCCCGACATTTCAAGAATTCCATTCATGATCGATTCTTCCAAGTGGGAAATCATCGAAGAAGGCCTGAAATGTGTTCAAGGTAAAGCCATCATTAATTCAATTTCGCTGAAAGAGGGCGAAACTTCATTTCTTGCACAAGCTACTCTAGCAAAAAAATATGGAGCGGCTGTTGTCGTTATGGCCTTTGATGAAAATGGCCAGGCGGCCACATTGAATGAAAAGGTCAGCATTTGCTATCGTGCCTACAAATTGCTGACTGAAAAAATCGATTTCGACCCCAGCGATATTATTTTCGATACTAATATTCTGACGATAGCCACTGGCATTGAAGAACATAACGATTACGGCATTGCTTTTATCAACGCCGTCGCCGAATTGAAACGGCTTTGTCCGCTTGCTTACACAGTCGGCGGAGTATCAAATCTGTCTTTCAGCTTCAGAGGTAATAATAAAGTGAGAGAAGCCATGCATTCGGTATTTCTGTATCATGCAATCAGTTCAGGGCTGGATATGGGAATCGTCAACGCCGGCATGCTCGAAATTTACGAAAAAATAAATCCTGAACTTCGCCAAAAAGTTGAAGCCGTCGTGTTGAACACAGCTACCTCGGCTTCTGAATCACTTCTTGAACTTGCTGAGAAAATCCGAAACGAAGTCGTTCAGCCAAGCGGAACAACCCCCGTCGTGCAAGATTGGCGCAAAGAAAGTCTAGAGTCCCGCATGACTCATTCTCTAGTCAAAGGCATTGATCAGTTTATTGAGCTCGACACCGAAGAAGCCCGCGTTCGTTATGAGTCGCCACTGAAAGTCATTGAAGGCCCTCTTATGGATGCAATGAAAGTTGTCGGCGAACTCTTTGGCAGCGGCAAAATGTTTCTGCCCCAAGTGGTAAAATCAGCGCGGGTCATGAAAAAGGCGGTTGCCTACCTCGATCCCTACATGAAAAAAGAAATGTCGAAAGTCGAAGCCAAAGCGCAGGGCAAGATTTTACTCGCCACTGTAAAGGGTGATGTGCACGATATCGGAAAAAATATTGTCGGTGTTGTACTGGCCTGCAACGGCTATAAAGTTATCGATATGGGCGTCATGGTGTCATTCGATAAAATATTTAAAAAAGCCAAAGAAGAAAACGTCGATATCATCGGTTTTTCAGGCCTTATTACCCCGTCGCTCGACGAAATGATTTTCAATCTGCAGGAACTGCAGCGCGAAGGTTATCGCAACCCGATTTTAATCGGGGGCGCTACAACTTCAAGAGTTCATACTTCCGTCAAGCTCGATCCCCATTATGACGGAGCCGTTCTCCATGTGGTCGATGCTTCGCTGGCTGCCGGCGTCTGTACCCGCTTACTCAGCAGCAGCGGCAACCAGTTTGTGACCGAAATTAAAAAAGAGTCCGCGTTGATCCGCGAGTCGTGGCTTAAAAGCAATTCGCAGCTGAAAATTCACAATTTGGAATACTCGCGCTCAAAAAGTTATAAAACCGACTGGGACAAAATCGATATCGCGAAGCCTGAAAAAACCGGGGTTTTCGAAATTCACTCATCTCTTGAAGAAATCTCACAATTTATCGACTGGAGTCCATTCTTCTGGGCTTGGGAGCTGAAAGGCACTTACCCGCGCATACTTGAAAGTGCAAAATACGGAGAAGAGGCCAAAAAACTTTTTGCCGATGCCGAAGAAATGCTGGCAAAAATTATCCGTGAAAAACGATTCACTCCCCGTGCGCTTGTCGGGGTTTTCAAAGCCGCTTCCCGCGATGAATCCGTAACAGTTTTTTCCGATAGCGGAACGCCGGTTCAAAAATTTGAATTCCTGCGGCAAAAGGCCGAAACCGTCGTCAACAACGACACCCACTATTGCCTTGCCGATTTTATTCTTCCTGAAGAAATCAGCAACCGAACCGATTTCTTAAGTTTCTTTGTGACCACTGCCGGCGGCGAAGTTGAATCTATTGCTAAAATATTTGAAGCCCAAGGCGATGATTACAACGCAATTCTAACCAAAGCCCTTGGCGATCGCCTCGCCGAAGCTCTAGCCGAGCTGACCCACAAAAAAGTTCGTGAATTATTCGGGTTTGGTAAATCGGAAATGCTTTCCAAAGACGATATTATCAAAGAAAACTACCGTGGTATCCGGCCAGCACCGGGTTATCCTTCCTGCCCCGTCCATGAAGAAAAACTTAAAATCTGGACCCTGCTGGATGTCGAAAATAGAATCGGCGTGAAATTAACTGAAAATTTTGCAATGACACCGGCCTCCAGTGTAAGCGGGTATTATTTTAATCACCCGCAATCAAAATATTTTCACGTAGGACCTCAATAATATGCAAGATATTTCGATTCAAAAGATGCTTGATGGCTTCAAAAATTTCCGGATTAAATATTTCTACAAGCTCGACTTTTATCAGCAACTCCGCACCACCGGCCAAACCCCATCAAGCCTTATTATTACCTGCAGTGATTCCCGCGTCGACCCCAGCATTCTGTTCGAGTCCAACCCCGGCGAAATTTTTGTTGTTCGCAATGTCG
>JANOJH010000160.1:0-13702 GCA_031408135.1 Bdellovibrio sp.
GTTTCGTTTTTTATTTACGTCTGAATAATTCGTGGGTAGTATGTGGTCTGTTACGCCTGCATAATGGCTTATGCAGAAGGGCCTAAGCCCAGAGTATCTGCCATTCTGACGTTGATAACCCCTTGAGTCTTTTTTTCTGATATTTAATTTCACCCCTAGCTTCTTTTTCATTGAGCTGAATATAATTTCTTACAATTTTATAGGTTTTATAGCCCCTCACCACTCTGGAAAACGGACGGTACTTCCAAAGGCTTGTGTTTGCGTAACCGCCGCCTACGTCAGTCTTCTTGCTGGCCCGGTCTGGAGGGGTATGGGTCATTACGGCTGCTAATAACCCCTCTTTTTCAAAACTCTGCGCGATTTGCCCGGCTACGACCCTGAAGAAATGATGATAATGTTTTCGTCGCGAAGTCCTGATCAATAAATGAATATGGTCATTTTGTACCGAGAGCTGTTCGATTTTAACGGCAAAGTGCTTTGCGAATTTTTCAATTATATTAAGTACCAGTTTAAAACTCTGCGGCGCGCGCAGGCTTTTCTGCCGCAAAAGACCGCCGTGAGAAAACCGGCGCACCCCGCTGCATTTAAAAAATGAGCTTTGCATATTGAACCTCGTTTGCTGTGGATATGACCGATACTCATATAAAGAGTTAAAGCAAAACGAGGGCCGTCTCTTTGCTTGATTAAATGCATTTATGGCGAGTGTCCGTCCGAAGCTCGGCGGAAGAAGCAACCAATGTAATCACTGATTATAAAATATATGCAAAGTAATTCAGTTATCGGAAAATCCTATGCATTTCAAAATGTAGAAATGCTGAAAAATCTTATTTTATCATAAACTTGGAATACCTCTAATTCCTAAGCTAACCCACGAATATTTTTTAGGACCGAAAAATTAAATATTAATATTGGTGTCAGTGCGAAAATGCCTATACCGCAACTATGTTTCACTGGTTTGATTGGGGTAAAGCGCAAAGAGAATTGTTTTACAGACCTACATCCGCAGGACAAGGCTCTCGAAAACAGTATTTAAGATATGTTTAAGTTAAGATATTTGTTAATGGTTTTCTTATCTGGTTTCCTACTGAAAATAAAATCAAGGGATGCATGAGAACTTCGATGTTCGAAGTGGCACTATGCCCAAAATCAAAAGACTACTTCCAAAATTATTTAAGTTTTCAATATATCTGAATTTTCCAAAACTAGGCCCGCAGACAATTTTTTCTCCGCCAGCATAAACATCGTCTTCACAACTTTCTCAGCTGTGACCGGCTGATACTTTTTAAGCCCACCAAGTAAAAGCAACGAATAAACCGGTGAAAGCAAAATCAATACGCGCTCACCAAACCGAAAATCCTTACGATCTCCCAAAAGCAAACTCGGTCTTAAAATATGCAGATTACCTATATAGGCGTTGCGAACATTCTCTTCCATCTCACCCTTTGTGCGACTGTAAAAGATGTTAGAATTTTTATCTGCCCCCAAACCCGAAACCAGAATCAGCTGTTCAGCCCGACAAGAACTGGCAAGTTTAGCAAAGTTAACGAAGTAATCGTGATCAACCCTCCGGAATGCTTCTTTCGAACCCGCTTGTTTAATGGTGGTACCCAAACAGCAAAAAAACACCGATTGCGAGGTGCCAACGTACGACTTGCACTGCATTTCGAGGTCGTTCCAGTTCTGAAAATCGAACTCGAGCAGCCGTACTTTTGGGCTTGAAAACACCTGTTGGTTAACCGAGTTTTTGTTGCGGCAAATGGCGATGATCTGGCCGAACGAGCCTTCCTGGACTAGTTTTTTTACAAGGAGGGAACCGGTGAGACCGGTGGAACCTATTATCACGGCTGTCTTCATGCGCCACCTAAGTGTTTGATATTATTAATTATAGCTCTGACTTAAGCAAAATTTTGTAGAATATTCTGTTTTGGTATTTTCGAATATTTTGCTTGAGCCCTGCCCCTGGCTTATGCTATCACCTAAGTCTTCGAAATCAATACGTAAAGGACAAATTTATGAAAGACGGCTTACACCCTAAAATTAGAACAGTTGTATTTAAAGATATTTCTTGCGACTTCTCATTTTTGGGTACGACTACAATCGACTCTAAAGATAAAGTAACTTGGACAGACGGTAAAGAATATCCATTGGTTAAGGTGGAAATTTCTTCGGCTTCTCACCCGTTCTACACTGGTAAACAGCGTGTAATGGATACTGAGGGTCGTATCGATCGATTTAAGAAGAAGTACGCAAAGACACCTCCAGTTACGAAGTAGCTATTACATTACGCGCTCTCGCAAGAGGGCATTCAATAAAAGCGGCTCTACCATGGCCGCTTTTGTTTTTTTGTAATAGAGTAACTTTGTAGATGTTGGGGAGTTTTCAGATATGTTTTCAAAACTAGATCAGGTTGAATCAAGATACGAAGAAGTGAATCTGTCACTTCAAAGGCCTGATGTTGCCAACGATCAAAAACAGTACCGCGGATTAATGAAAGAACTTTCAGATCTTGAAAAAATCGTGGTTCTTTATCGTGAGTACAAAGTTAAAACCAAAGGTTTAAAAGAAAATAAAGAGATGTTAACGCTGGAGTCTGATCCTGAGATGAAGGAAATGATCCGCGAAGATTTAAAACAGTTAGAAGCCGATGTTCCAAGGCTTGAAGCTGAACTGAAGTTGGCGTTGATTCCGAAAGATCCCAACGACGATAAAAATATTCTGTTAGAGATCCGCGCCGGAGCAGGCGGTGACGAAGCTTCGTTGTTTGCAGATGAGCTGTTCCGCGGGTATGCGTACTACGCAGGAGTGCAGGGCTGGAAGGCCGAACTGATTTCGTATTCTCAGGGTAACGTCGGTGGCGCAAAAGAGATCATCGCGATGATTTCTGGCGAAGCGGTTTATTCAAAAATGAAATATGAATCGGGCGTGCATCGTGTACAGCGCGTACCAAAAACCGAATCGGCAGGCCGTATTCACACGTCAACCGTAACGGTGGCGGTTATTCCGGAAGCTGAAATTAATGAAGTTAAAATTGATATGAAAGATATTACGATTGATGTTATGCGCGCCAGTGGAGCGGGCGGACAGTCGGTCAACAGAACAGAATCGGCGGTACGCTTACATCATAATCCCACCGGAATTCTGGTGCACTGCCAAGAGGGTAAGTCTCAGCATGCAAATAAAGAGCGCGCATTTCAGATTTTAGCAATGAAGCTGCAGCGCTTAGAAGATGAAAAAGTATTGAAGCTCGCTTCGGATGCAAGGCTAGATCAGATCGGCACGGGTGACAGGTCTGAGCGAATCCGGACGTATAATTTTCCACAGACACGAATTACCGATCACCGCATTGGCTTAACTATTCACCAGTTAGACCAAGTGATGAGCGGGGAATTTGAATACCTGATTGATCCGTTAGTTGCGCACTTTCAGGCCGAAGCCCTTAAGAAACAAGCTACAACCTACTAATGAAACTTAAAGACGTTTTTGAAAAGTCCGTACAGTTCTTAAAAGATAAAAAATTCGAAAACCCGCGCCGTGATGTTGAACTTTTGATTGCGCACGCACTTAAGCTTGAGCGGGTGCAGATTTATTTAAAGTACGAACAACCGTTAAGCGAAGCCGAAGTGCAAAGCTGCCGCGAGGCTATTCGAAGACGCGGCCTTGGCGAGCCGGTGGCTTACATCAATCAGGAAAAAGGTTTTTTCGGCGACATATATGCCGTTGGCGAAGGTGTTTTGATTCCGCGGCCTGAAACCGAAATGATTGTTGAAGAAGCGCTAGAGTACATTGGGAAGCTGAATGCACCGAAGATACTGGACTTGGGCGCCGGAACGGGCTGCATCGGATTTTCAATTTTGCGAAATCACGAGACCGCTACTTTAGTAAGTGTTGAAAAATCAGAAGTAGCGTTTAAATATTTATCAGAAAATCAAAACACCCTAATGCTACAAAGCCGAAGCCAGCTAATCCTTGCGGATGTGCTGGAAGTAAATCTTGAAGATCAAAAATTTGATGTGATCGTTGCAAATCCGCCGTACATTTCTGAAAACGATCCGCAAACTGAAGCGCACGTTAAGAAATTCGAACCACACATGGCGCTGTTTGCCGGAAACGAAGGCCTTCAGGCGCTTTACGGGTGGTCACAAAAGGCAAAAAACCACTTGAACAAGCCGGGCCTGATGCTTTTTGAAATGGGCCACACGCAGGGGCCACAGTTTAAGCAATATGTTGAAAACTTCGGAATGTTTTCAAGCGTCAATATTTTAAAGGACCTGTCAGGACTTGATCGCATTTTAAAATGTCGTCAATAATAGAAGTGCAAAGGAACTAAAATAATGGATAAAATTTTGATTAGAGGCGGCTCGGTACTGAACGGTCAGGCTAAGGTCAGTGGCGCAAAGAATGCCGCACTGCCGATCTTGTTTTCAACTCTTCTTGCAGAGGGGGAACATTCTTTTGATAACGTTCCGGTGCTTAAGGACATTGAATCAACTGCAGAATTACTGAAAAGCCTCGGTTGCGAAAGTCAGCGCGATGGCCACACTTTTAAAGTTCATGTTAATAAGCTTAAATCTTTTGAAGCGCATTATGATCTTGTCAGAAAGATGCGCGCAAGCATTCTTTGCCTTGGCCCCATTCTGGCTAAGTACGGAGAAGCAGTTATTTCTTTACCCGGCGGATGCGCAATCGGCACCAGACCGATAGATCTGCACTTGGATGCGATGCGAACACTGGGCGCAGAAATAGAACTGAAAGACGGCTACGTCCTTGCAAAGGCAAAAAAATTAAAAGGCGCAACCGTATTTTTTGAAAAAACCACAGTGGGCGGAACTGAAAATCTGCTGATGGCGGCTACGCTGGCAGAAGGTACCACCACAATAGAAAACGCCGCAAAAGAGCCAGAGATAGTTGATTTGGCCAATTACCTCATTAAGATGGGCGCAAAAATTTCAGGACATGGCACCAGTGTAATTAAAATTACCGGCGTCGAGAAACTAACTCCGGCAAGACACACCATTATGCCCGATCGAATCGAGGCTGGAACATTGCTGATAGCCGGCGCGATAACGTCGGGCGAAGTTGAAGTAACACATTGTCAGCCGCGCGATCTTGAAGCGCTGATCATAAAATTGCGTGAAGCCGGCTTCAAGATCGAAACCGGAACCTCAACAATAAAAGTGTTTTCAAAAGAAAACTGGGAAGCCGTCGACATCACGACTGCGCCACACCCGCTGTTTCCGACAGATTTGCAGGCTCAGTTTATGGCGTTGATGGTGGCGGCAAGAGGAACAAGTGTCATTACAGAAACTGTTTTCGAAAATCGTTTTATGCATGTGAATGAACTTATGCGCCTAGGTGCGGATATAACGCCGAAATCACAGGTGGCCGTGGTTCGGGGCAGGCCCGATCGTAATAATGGCCTGACAGCAGCCCCGGTTATGGCAACAGACTTGCGGGCAAGTGCTTCGCTAGTATTGGCGGGCTTGATTGCAAAAGGTGAAACGGCAGTAAATCGGATTTATCATCTGGATCGCGGGTATGAAAATCTGGAATTAAAGTTAGCGAATTTAGGCGCTCAGGTTAAGCGGGCCCCTTAAAAAACTTAAGCCTCAACCAAGGAGGGGCCGAGGTTGAGGCTCTAAAACAGCTGTTATTGCTAACAAAGTTTTCTGTATGAGAACTACTATTATTCGGTAAGACCCACTCGCTGAACTCTGGGAGGGGTTCCTGAGCTTCAGAAAGCTATTGGGCCCTAGTCGAATAATTTAACTTACTAAACAAAAGATTAGATTTTTGATTCTTGTTTATCCCTGCTTTCGCCGAGAAAACTAAAACCAAAATTATGTATGTGGCAATTACCCATCTAATCATGAAAATCTTCTTAGCAACCAGTGTGCCAAAATTCCCGGGGCTATTAGAAAAAGTAGAGTGTTTCTGGGGCCTTAGGGCAAGAAATCAGTTCCAACATGGAACCGGGACTGGTTCCATGCGTGGACTTTGGTCATGAGTTGGAACTTTTAGCATTTGAATGCTGCTCGCTCTCTAATCCTTATTTATAATATCAGGTTGATGAAGGATAATTCCGGCCAGTGGGTCATTAAATTAGAGACAGATCAGGTGAAGGGTCCTTATTCAACTGAAGCGTTGAAAAAAATGATCATCACCGGCGCTTTTACCGGTAACGAAGAAGTTTGCTCTTATCCCGAAGGCGAGTGGAAGCAATTAACCAAGCAACCTGAGTTCTACGATGCTCTTTTAGAATCACTCGAGAATCCGGTTGAATTTGATATCAAGCGTTCGCAAAAGATGGAAGCCGAAACCGTCATTCGAATAATGGACCCAGCCAAAAAATCCCCCGAAGTTCCAAGGCCGGCGGTAACAAACAATCATGAATTGAAAAAACTTTTAGAAGCTGAACGTCTAGCCGCCGAGGAACGGGAAGAAAAAAAATCCAGTGCAGAAATGGAGTTGGTAAAGACCGCGGCCGTGCCGGCGTCGACAGAAAGCCTGAACTACATACCTCCACAGGAAAATATCATACAGCAGCGGGATAAGAATCTCGAAATTCATATGGTCGATGTTAAAAATCTGCAGAAGCGTGAAGTTAAAAAAATTCTTCCGTTTATCCTGCTGGCAACTTTTCTGGTCGGTATTGTAATTTTTCTTTTTTTACCCACGAGCGGTGGTGGTCGCTCGGGTTGGTCGTTGATTGCGCCGAAAAAAAACGCGGAAGAAGTGCTTTCGGGTGAAGAGGTAAAAAGCCTAAAGCGTAAAGCAGTAAAGGCGTTTCAGAGCGGTCTGCCGGAGCAGATACTCCTTGGCCAGCGTGATCTGGTAAAAGCGGTTGAAGGCGCGCCAAAAGATCTCGAAGCAATCGGATTGCTTTGCTTTGCCTATCAACAGCTCTGGCCCTACACAAAGCAGACTCAGGAAGACCTCAAAAGTATTATGATTGTTACTCAAATGGCCCGGTCGATTAATCCGATTTCAAATTATTCCGACACGTGCCAGACGGTTAATCTGCTGACAAAGGGGCAAAACAAAGAAGCCCGAAGCCTTGTGGAAAAAGCTCTGGATAACCCGATCGACGAAAAATTCAGTATGAGTGCATTTCTGTATCTGATAAAGGCTGAAATTCTAGAGGGTGAAAACAACTACATCAACTCTGCGGCCTACTATGAGCAGGCATCAAAACTTTGGCCAAATTGGATTATCGCAAAATTCGGTCTTGCAAGAATGTATTACAAACAAAATAAGTTTGCTGAGGCCCGAGAACAATACGCTGGAATCTATGGTTTGAACAAGGAATCAAAAGCGGCTTTGTACGGCTTGGGATTAATTGAAATCAAAGGTTCAAAGGATCCAGACAAAGCCGTACCATTCTTTGCAAACGGTTTTGAAAAGAAAGAAAAGCTACCAAAAGAATTTTTAACCGAAGCCCTTTTGAATTACGCCCAGATCCTTATGGAAAAGAATCAGACCAAGCAGGCCTTAACAGTTGCGCAGGAAGGTTATCGGGCAAGCCCAAGTCACCGCGGCCTTAAGGAACTAGTGATTACGCTCGGTGGCGAGGAAAAAGTAGAAAATGCGCAATCCGAAATAATTTTGATCGGCGATCAGTTTGCAAGCCACGGAGATCACATGGTGGCTCAGGCCCAATATAAAGCGGCCTTTGAAATTGATTCGAAAAATGCGGTGGCCGCATTTAAAGCCGCAAAGAGCCTATGGCAGATTAATCAAACGCGCGATGCGATTAACTGGCTCGAAAAAAGCATCGCGGCCGACCCCAAATTACTGCAGGCGCATGTTCTGAAAGCAGATTTTGAATCTCAGAAATATAACTTTAATGCTGCCGCAAAAACTCTGCAGGCGGCGTCGCGCAGGTTCGGTCAGAATCAGGAAGTCATAAAGATGCAGGCGCGGCTGGAGTTCAGAAAAAACAATATGCAGGGGGCGATTCAGTACGGCGAACGGGCTGTTAAAATTTATAATGCTGATGTTGAACTTTTAAGCCTACTTGCGCAGGCACACATTCATTATTACGTTCACGGCCCGAGTGGGGGAAAAGATGCCCAGGCCAGAAAAACCAATTCAAAAGAAATGGCAGAACGCTATGCCGGCCGCACGATTGAGCTTGAGCCCGCTTGGCCTGAAGGTCAAATCACTTACGCGAAAGTTCTGGCAGCGGTTTATGGGTCGATACGCGGTGAATCTTACCTGAAAGAACGAATCAAAGAGTTCCCGTACACAATTGAGTACCGGATTGCGCTCGGCGAGTATTACCGAGAAAATGAAAAATTCAATGAGTCCGCTACGATATATGAAGAAATTGTCAGCATTGACTCAAAAAATAAAAAAGCTAATTTTGGCCTGGCCGAAGCCTATCGAATTCTGAATAAACCCGATCTGGCGCAGCGCTATTACAATGTCACTTCGCTTTTAGACCCCAGCGATGTGGAACCGATGTTGGCAAATGCCAAGCTGTTAATTGAAACCGCCTCTGGTAAAGAATTTAAAGCCAAGATCGAACAGGCGCTGGCAAAGCTTGAACTCGCGAAAAAAATTAATCCGGATTTTCCAAAAGTGTCGTATCTGATGGCAAAATGCTACCTTGATCTGAACGACTACCAAAAGGCCATTGACTTGGTTAGGGAAGAAAAGACCCGTAATCCGAACATTGCAGACTCGTTCATCCTTGCCGCCGAGATTTTTTATCGGAAGAGCCAGTTCAAAGAATGCGCCGCCGAATACTCTGCGGCCATAAAAATGCGCCCAGCAAGCGCCGAACTCTATGTTAAGGCGGCTATCTGCTACCGCAACAGCGATGCTATCGATATTGCGGAAGACATGCTTTCGATTGCCACCCAAAAGGAATCCGGATATCCCGAAATCTACCGCGAGCTGGGTTACCTACTTGAAAAGAAAAACAACGGTGCGCAAGCTATACTTTCTTTTGAAAAGTATTTACTATTATCTCCAAATGCCGGGGACCGCGAAACCGTCGAAGCTAAAATCAGACAATTAGGTGGATAATTTCCGCTTAAGTTGAGATCGGAAGGAAACATGGGCTTTACTAACAACTTGATCAACGTGGCGAGCAGCATGCAGCAAGGCACAAAGAATCTGTCGATTTCGCTGGCCCAGCGGGCGCTGCGGCTTTTTACCGGCTTTTTCATCGGTATGGTTCTGGCGATTATCATTCAGGAATTTACTCAAAGCGGCCTTTTGATGCTGGTTTTCTTTACTACTTTTTTTATGGTGATCGTGTATAAACTTCTTCGCGCGATGTCGATGTTTCAGATATTTGTTTTTAATGTGATCTGCATCCTGATAGCCACGGCCCTGCGCATGTATATTATGATTGCGCCCTAACAGCAGTCTACGACCGGAGAAAAAATGATTGATTTAAAACTTTTAGAAAAAAAAGCCGAAAACGGCGTTAGCTACTTTGATGACTATAAGCAAGGCCTGCTCAATCGGGGTGCTTCGCTTGAAACGCTCGAAAAAATTATGAATCTGGCCGGCAAGCGCAAAGAAACCCTCACTCAAGCCGAAACCGCAAAGGCGAATCAAAATAAATTAAGTGCAGATGTTGGCGCATTAAAACGCGAAGGCAAAGATGCAACTCCGGTTTTGAACGAGCTTGAAAGAATAAAGACCAGCGTTAAGGAACTTGAAACAATTGCCGCCGGCGTTGATGCTGAAGTGCAGGGGTTATTACTCCTGATTCCTAATAAACCACATAGTTCGGTGCCGGTAGGAAGTTCTGAAAAAGAAAATAAAGTTGAAAAAACCGTCGGCGAACAAAAAAAATTCACCTTTAAAGCGAAAGAGCATTTCGAAATCGGTGAAAAACTAAATATCATCGATTTCGATCGCGCAGGAAAAACCACCGGCGCCCGTTTTTCGTTCTTAAAAGGTGCCGCAGCCCAGATGGAGCGCGCTTTAATGCAACTGATGATGGATACCCATTCAGCCCAGCACGGCTATACCGAAATGATTCCGCCTTTTATTGTAAATACAAAAAGCTTGGTCGGCACCGGGCAGTTCCCGAAGTTTAAAGAAGATGTTTTTCATCTTGAAAATACCGATTATTTTTTGATTCCCACCGCAGAAGTGCCGGTAACTAATTATTATCACGATGAAATTCTTGCTGAAACCGATCTGCCGCAGTCTTTTTGCGCTTATTCCCCGTGTTTCCGTTCTGAGGCCGGTAGTCACGGTAAAGATACAAAAGGATTAATCCGCCAGCATCAATTCAATAAAGTTGAACTGATGACGTTTTGTCACCCGAGTCTTTCTTATGAAGTGCATGAGCAGCTCACTTCGCACGCCGAAAAAATATTAACACTGCTGGAACTTAGTTACCGCAAAACTCTGCTTTGCACGGGCGACATGGGCTTCGGCGCTGCCAAAACCTATGATCTGGAAGTTTGGTTGCCGGGACAGAATATGTACCGCGAAATCAGTTCGTGTTCTAACTTTGAAGATTTTCAGGCGCGAAGAGCCAATATTCGTTTCAAACCCAAAGACGGCGGCAAGCCGCAGTTTGTTCACACGCTTAATGGTAGCGGTTTGGCCGTAGGCCGCACTCTTGTTGCCGTTTTAGAAAACTATCAGCGTGAAGACGGTACTGTTGCGATTCCGAAGGTTTTGCAGAGTTACATGGGGAATCGCACGGAAATTAAATAATTAAAGCAAATCGCGCGCGCGAAGCGCATCGGTGATGATTTTTTTTCCACCCGTTGGAATGATTTCACCATGAGCCATAACCAGTCTGTCAAAATCAAGTTCGAGCATCTGCTTAATAGATTTCTTTAATGCTTTTCGATCTTTTGTCAGCAGCTTCACCAGGCGACTGACTGCGGGATTATTGAATGTTCCCATAAGACCGTAAACCAGTTTCTCAGGTATCGACTTCAGATTTTTCAGATTAAAAAGTAAATACGTCACAATCAGAGTTTTGCTATCGCAGTGGTAAAAAACAACTTCATTAATTTTTGGAGCACCCTCAATAAAAATCGCCTTCAATTCATCCTGATACGGCCAGCTGTTTTCAGTCAAAACACCATCCCATTTAATATCTGCTCTTTTTCTTTGCAGGCCTGGGGCGCCATAAAGTTTGGCTTCGGGTAAATAATCGTGGGCAGCCTTGATGAAGAGGTGGTGAAAACAACTTGGTGAAGCGATGGCCTCGGGGTTGGCTTTCAAAAGTTCTGAACGCTGGCTTTCGTCAAATTTCACAGGCGAGATCAGCACGAATTTATTATTTTTGAGGGGCACAAGCGTTGAGCGAGCGGTTAGGCTCACGAGGGGCATCTTTACAACGGATTCAAAAAACGTTAAATCAGACATTTTAGCCTCCGGTTACATCTCAGATTATGGGGTAAAAACCGCAGCGCGGCGAGCAAAAACTCATTGAATCAGAGTCTCATATCCAATAGAACTAACAACGGAAAGTTGGTAGAGCGGTTGAATACACCAGTCTTGAAAACTGGCAGCCCTTCGCGGGGCTCGAGGGTTCGAATCCCTCACTTTCCGCCATTTAGGTTTCGCTCAACCTAAGCCACTGAAATCATTTAAAAATTAAGAACTCAAATTTCTAAGATTACTTTCGGGGGCTGTTTGAGGGCTACTATCGTTTTGTGCTGTTTCAAAAGAGTAATTAACAATATTTGATGCTTCTGCCAAATGCGCGGAAGGCGTTAAATATGAGGCAATAATTTGTAGATTTTGCGGCCATGATTTTTCAACAAAAATGGCTCAAAGTATTCAAAATGCTCAGAAACAAAAAACTTTTAATTAAGCGGCCTTTTTCTTTTTAGATTCAGACAAGCTAACTTCATAATGAAAGTTTTGCGATCTTAAAATATCTTGCAGGGCGAGTTTAATCCAAAAATCTTCGGGCTCATGCAGTTTTTTGGCTATACGGGCAGCTCGATCCGCAGAAGGAATTTTACGGCCTTTTTCTAGATCGCAGAGGCTTTGTTGGGATATCCCCAAAAACTTTGCAAAATCTTTTTGAGATTTTTCGTCTGACTGCCTGTAAGACTCAAGCAGGTTCGCAAACGTAAGAACTCCGATTTTTTTCTCTAAGGCTTCGACTCCGAATTTTATTTTAGTACTCATGTTTATTTACCTCTATAATTTTAATAATTCGTATTGTTCCGGACTGGTCAATTGTATAAATAGCCCTATAAGATTTGTTGAGCCGAATTGATCTTTGTCCGGCCCGCTCACCCTTGAGGGGTTCATCGTGAAAACCTGCAATTTTTCACACTTCTTCCAGGCCATATATTTCAACTTGCTTTGCCCACGAAAGTAATTTGATTACTATATGCTCTGGCAGTTTTTTGATGCCTTTTTCTACAGATGATAAATCAACCCTGTCCATAACCTAATTTACGTCTATAAGACGTATTTGTCAAGTAATGCTAGAAAGCCTGAATCTAAAAGTTAATAATTTCATACGGTTAGAAAACCTGCAGATACTTTGAGTAAGTTGGCGAAACCATAAAAGTGACTCAGCCAAGTCGCCGAATTTGGAGTAAGTAACGTCGGGATAATGCCCGAACCCGCGTATTGTAATATATAGGTTACTATATCTAATATAACGCATATACAGACGAATGCTCTGTTAATAACTTAATATTAAAACCCACTTTACAAAGATGGGTGTTGATATTAAGTTAAAGTATGCGATCTAAAGAAGCTCTAAACAAAATAACTACTCTTCTGAGTCAGCCAAGCTTTACCAGTAAAGAGGCTCAAAGCTACGGGGTTAGTTCTGCTACGCTCGCTTATTATGTTAAATCCGGTGAACTGATTCGTATTGGTCATGGAACTTATCGCAAAGCAGGCCACGATGCTGTTGATGATTTTCGCTGGGAAGATCTGATTGAGGCTGTGCAAAAAACAAAAGGCACAATTTGTTTGATATCGGCCCTGTCACTATATGAAATGACCGAAGAAATTCCGCGGCAACATTGGCTAGCAATTGCTCATAAGACGAGTCGTCAAACGAGTGAAAACATTAAGATAGTTCGTTTTAGAAACGCCGAACTTGGAAAAACGACTTTTAAAATTGGTGAAGTTATTTTGCCGATCTATGATCGCGAACGAACAATTATAGATAGCTTTAAGTATCTTAGCATTGAGACAGCAATTAAAGCTCTACGCCTTGGCCTTAAAAAGCGCGGCGAAGAAAAACTCAATATACCAAAGCTTCAGCAGTATGCAAAAGCGCTTCATTTTAAAATTGAACCTTACCTTATAACGGAGACCACATGACATTAGAGGGATTAAAAGATCGAGTTAAAGCTGTGGCAGCAAGCAAAAGTATAACGTTTAATTTGGTATGGCAGCAATTTCAGCTAGAACGTTTTCTGGCGCGTGTTGCAAAATCAGAACATCATGACAAGTTTATTTTTAAAGGTGGGCTTTTACTGGCGCAATATTTAAAAATTGGACGCGAAACAAAAGACATCGATTTTTTGATGACGAAAATGCAAAGCGAAGTAGGTGCCATAGAAAGTGCAATGAAAGAAATTGCAGCGGCAAACTTAAACGACGCGTTCACGTATGTTTTTGACGATATCGAACAGCTAACACTTGAGCACATGGCTTATCCTGGATTTCGTGTGAACATGACAACCAATTGCTTTGAAAAAATGCCGGGTAAAATTCAGATAGATATCGGCGTCGG
>JANOJH010000217.1:0-2859 GCA_031408135.1 Bdellovibrio sp.
CAACCAGGTTTACAATGTTGCTGCTTAGTAAAGCTTTTACCCCACCAGCAGGCGGATTTACCAAAACACCAGTCATGCCACCATTCGCGTAGATTGCCTGCCCAGTAGTCGGCCGTGTGGCCGTTAGTGTTGTGCCGCCAGCATAAGTAATGTAGGTCATGAGCTCACCAGCGGACAAGGGCGGGTATGTGTTCGTTACTACCCAACTGCCAAAATCTGTGAAGGCCAAGCCTGCGGCACTACCCAAGCTGTTGTTAACCATCGCTAAAGGGAGGCTTGAAATTGTGCCCAAACTAAGTTGCACAGTGAGGCCAGTAAGCCCAGTTGCGACAGCGTTAACAAAGACCGTACCGCCGCCAGTAACATTGGCAATGCTACCCGCCCCCGTACTAACAAAGCTGGTCGGTAGCCTCATTAGAGTGGGTACTCCAGCAACAAAAGAAACTTGTAACGTTGGCGCATTAGTCGCTGTTATATCTAGGCTAGCCGGAAGTGGGTTTGAGTCTAATATAGAACCTTTACAACCAGAAAGCATGACTACCGCGACTAGGATCGATATTAATCTATTAAGCATGATAACTCCCATTTAAATTCATAAACCAAAAAGGCTCCCATAACGGAGATCTAGAATAAAATAACTACGGTGCAGAAGCAACTTGAATAGTAACGGGTTCTTTCTATTTTTTCAATTTCTCTGGCCATTCCGACTCATACTGAAGTATTTCTAACATATTGAAACTACAGAATAAATTTACATTGGCAGCACTATAATCCAGGGGTTACGCATATGACCGGAAAGCTTAGCCAGTAAACAAAACTTTCAACAAATAATCGTCTCTAAGCCCTGCAATTTTCTGTTTCCTGCGGATACCTTTTTGCGTGGATTCTTTTTTTAATAAATTCAAAACCATCTTTCTTAATAGAGAAAAATTTTTGCCAGACTCTTCGGCCCAAATTCGGCTGTTATCTTCATTCATCACCACATCGAGTGACCAGTGCAATTTATTTTCAATACCCCAATGATTTCGAACGCTATCATTAAACTCATGCGCCGTCTTTATTGCACTCGAGATGTAGTATCGAACTTCTGAAGATATTTCGCCAGTCGAAATGAATAAATTTACCTGTACATCCGCACAAGTGAAAAAACAATGATCACTACACTACTTCTGCTCATATAGAGACTTACTACTTTTGTGTAGGTTTATAGACAACGTTTGTATTGTGGCGTTCCGCTTGAGTCTTCTGGTAATCAAATTTAAACTCAAATATTCGTTAATTTACGTCTCATCCTTAAAATTCACCGATGCCCCCGAATCCTGTAGCTTTAGCTTTTTATTTCACGGGATTTTTAGGAGGGCTAGCACTGATTCATACTGTCTCTAAATAGTTAAAATCCCAGCATCATTGCAGAAATTGCAATATATGCAGGAGTTTCTTATTTCAACTTTTTCGGCATGTAAACCGATAAAGTCTTGACTTTTTCGGCATGTAAACCGATAAAGTCTTATGGAAAGATACCTGAAAAAAGTAATACTACATGATTTATATAAAAAAATAGTCCTCATTACTGGCCCGAGGCAAGTAGGTAAAACCACGCTTTCGAAGGTTCTTATTGAAGACTATGAGTATCTCAACTATGACAATGTTGCAGACCGCAAAAAAATACATAAATCAGATTTGAATTTTGACAACACAAATTACATTTTTGATGAAATACATAAAATGAAAAATTGGAAGCGCTGGCTAAAGGGGCATTATGATACCCGCAAAAAACAGAATGTCATAGTTGTCACCGGCAGCGCCAAAATTGAAACCTATAAAAAAATGGGCGATTCTCTGGCCGGACGCTATTATCAATATAGATTATTTCCTCTAGACGTAAAAGAAATTGTAAAAAACTCGAAAATGAAATCAGATGGGGCCATGGACAGTCTGCTTGAATTAAGCGGCTTTCCAGAGCCTTTTCTGTCAGGCAACAAAAACGAGTACCGAAAATGGCAAAAGACTCATCTGGATATTATTCTAAGACAAGATCTCCTGGAAACCGAGTCCGTACAGCATATAAAATCTGTAGAACTTCTTATTGAGTTAATGACCGAAAGGGTAGCAAGTCCTATTAGTTACAATTCATTACGAGAAGATATTGGCACGGATGATAAAAGTATTAAAAGATGGTGCAATCTGCTTGAAGATATTTATGTAATTTTTAAAATTCAGCCTTATTTCAGCCGCTCACAGTCCGCAATTAAAAAAGCACCCAAATATTATTTTTTTGATGTGCCACGAGTCGCAAATGCGGGCGCTCGATTTGAAAATCTGGTAGCTATTTCACTGTATAAAGAAATCAATTATCGAAACGACAGTCTGGGCGAAAACTTTAGCCTTCACTATATGCGCAATAAAAGTCAAAAGGAGGTGGATTTCGTTATATGCAACAGCAAAAAGCCAGTTGCAATGATTGAAGCCAAACTTTCAGACAATAATCTGGATAATGCTTTTTCAATTTTTCAAAAACAGACGGGTGATATCCCAAAATATATTCTTGTAAAAAATCTAAAACGAAGTACCACTTTGAAAGACGGCACTAAGGTTGTTTCAGCAGCAGAATGGCTTGCTGAAATGAAGTGGTAATGTCGAAAAAGGCAGCGGGCTGATATTACCATCTAGGCATGTCTGTCAGCCTTTGCGCTTTATTTTTTTAGGTTTTATTTCTAACTCTAAACCCAATCCCTGTATAATCTGACTTACAATTCCAAAACTGGGATTGCCGCCTTGATCAAAAACTTTATACAGCGTTCTTCGGTTAATTCCGGTGTGTTCTGCAAGTTTAGTAAGACCATACGCTTTTGCAACGTC
>JANOJH010000176.1:0-1772 GCA_031408135.1 Bdellovibrio sp.
CAAGTGCGGCCGAAGGCTTTGCTTGTGCCATTTTTTCAATGAGGAACTGTCTTGCTATAGCAGCACCGGCTGCCGTTAACGGACAAGACATCGAAGTACCGCCAGAATAGACGTAATCCTGATTGTATGCGCCCCAAAGCACTTCGGCTTTAGGTTGCTGCGAGCGAACAGAAAGAATGTTTGTACCCGGCGCGACGATGTCGGGTTTGGTTCGGCCGTCGGCAGTTGGTCCGCGCGAGCTGAACATCGCAATACCGTTTACGTCATCCGACAATTTAGATTCTGAAATCGGAGCCACCGCCCAGTTTTCAGGGGCCGGTTTCAATTCGCCGATTTTGCGCTGGATGCCGCCGGTCGAAAGCAGATTTTCACTGGCACCGACAGTTAGCGCGTTTTTAGCTGTGCCCGGGGTACCGATCGAATTTCCGTCGATGCGCCCATCACGGTTTTTATCTGTGCCGCTGTTACCTGCCGCGAACAAAATTAAAAGGTCTTCTTTTGCAAACATCACTTCATCTACCGTGATGGCCATTTTTTCATAAGCCCCGAAGTTGGCAGCTGCTCCCCACGAGTTGGTGTGAATGCGGGCGCCATCGGCGTAAGCCTGATTAAACATTCCGGCTAAATTTGAAGGAACCGAAAGATTATTTAAGATCGGCGACCACATGCCCTGCGCCACCATTTGCGTAGCGTAAGCTCCGCCCTTAAGTAAGCCACCGGAAGCTGCGCCACGGCCCAATACCGAGCCCGCAACGTGAGTGCCGTGCCCCATAGGGTCGGCCCAGGTTTTTCCGAACATGCCAACGGCATAACCGGATTTTACAGCGCCTAAAAAGTCGCGGTGAATGGCCCTTGAATCGCCTGAATCCAAACCGGTGTCTGCCATACCGACAATCTGGTTTTGGCCGGTTAAACCCTGCGCCCAGGCGGCATCAAAATTCATGACTTTAGTGCCCGTCTCAAAGCCGTTAATATCCGAGTAATCTCCGGCAGCAGCAACTGCAATGTCTGATTCGTCAAATAATTTATGAAGTGGCTCAACTTGCACAAAGGCCTGAACGTTTTCAACACCTGCAACAGCCGCAATTGCTGTTAAGTTACTGCGTTCAGTATTAACTACAAAATTGCGTGCGGCCGATTTTTGCACCAGAATATTTTTGATTTTATTTTTGATTGTGGTTTCGATAATTGATCTTTCGCTTTGATCAAAAACACTCACAATAAAAGTTTCGCGGGTTGCCGAAGTCAGATCCGTTAACAGACCGAGTGTCGGCGACATTTTCATATACGGCTGAAACACGATTACCGATTGCACTCTTGCATCGGATTGCAGTCTTTTTGCGGTCTGAAAAGTGGCGCGAACTATCAAGGCGTCTTCCGGAATGTAACTGTAAACCACAACCTCCTGCTGTTGTAATTCTCTTTTTAACGGCTCGGTAACGTGGTCTTTGAACTGAATAACCCACTCCGTTTGCGAGGACTGATTGTCGTTCAGAGCAACTCGAGCACTTTGGGTATTAATGGTCCCTGAATTCAGTTTGATTTCGGTGCCGGCAAAGGCCGAAAAAGACATCAACGCTACAAGAATAGCGATTCCTAGTTTCATAATTCCTCCTTGAAATTAATTAAACCTGATTAATTTTCTGTACCTAAAAATTGCACCACGACTTAAGTGCAGACGTCAGCACAAACAAAAAATAACGCAAAGTCTAACTGCAAGGAATTGAGGCATTTATCCTACCCCTGCAAGGGCGGTGGGGCCATATGCCTTC
>JANOJH010000249.1:0-1228 GCA_031408135.1 Bdellovibrio sp.
GAGTTATCGATAACCGTGATGGCATAATTAAAATCTATTGAATCAAGCTTGTCTCGTTCAGCGTCAACAGTTGAAGTAGACTTGTCTTTTGCCAGCTTCTTACTTTTCTCTATGACCTTATCTTTCAAGGCTCCAAACTGAGCTTGAGAAGTAAGCGGAATCACAAAGCACATTATTAAAAAGAAAACTACCCTCATACACCTATTCATTCTTACTTACTTTTTAAAATTAAAAATTATCACTCTCTCTATACGCCTTAATCAACGCCAGTTCACCTTCCTTACCTTCTTTTGCATTGCCATGTTCCATGCCCATCACTCCTTTATAGCCTTTATCGTAAAGTAGCTTGAAAATGTTTTTATAATTTATTTCCCCTGTAGTAGGCTCCTTTCTGCCAGGGTTATCGCCAATCTGCACATAAGCAATTTCTTCCCAACAGGCATTAATATTATTAATGAGATTGCCCTCATTGCGCTGCATGTGATAGATGTCAAACAAAAGTTTGCAAGACGGGCTTTTCACCGCCTTACAAATTTCAAAGGTCTGATCAGAGTAACGCAAGAAAAGTTCGGGTGTATCACTTAGTGGCTCCAGCACCATTATCAATCCATGTGGTTCAAATATTTCAGCACCTCTGCGCAAAGCATCTACTACATTTGCGGTTTGTATACCCATTGGAGTTTTGCGTTCAAAGAAACCAGGAACGACAGTCGCCCACTTTGCATTCACTCGCTTGGCCGCTTCAACTGATTCTTTACAAGTTTTGATAAAATTATCTTTGAACTCCTGCTTGCCAGTTGTGAACGAAGTTTTCCAATTATCTCCTCCATCCACGACAAAGACGCCCATGGTCATGCCCAAATCTCTCAATGTTTTGCCAATTTTTTCCTGGTCGGCAACTGATCGTTTTAACAGTCCATTGTCTTCTATGCCACGAAAGCCCTGGTCGGCCATGAATTTGATCTGGTCTACAAAATTTTCTCCTCCATGATTCTTAAACATGCCATCATGCGGTGCATAATTCAGTTTAAAAGTAGCTCCGGCAGGAAAGGTCTTGCTTTGAGGTTGTGCAACAGCACTTCCTAGTACAAAAGTTGAAGCTGCTGTAGCGAGCGTGCGGGTAATAAAGTCTCTGCGTCTCATAGGTTAATTGAATTAATTCAAGATTAATGTTTGGTTGTGTAATTGGGCAAGGAAGTTAGGAAACATTATTCTAATTTTCAGACAA
>JANOJH010000266.1:0-3643 GCA_031408135.1 Bdellovibrio sp.
CCGGCCGGCCCGCCGCCAATGACGACAACATCGAATGTGCCCAGATCCTGAGAAACCTGATCGGCGGCCGCAACTTTGCCAAGGGCTTCTTCCAGTTTGTTGATTAGATCAATTAATTGCGCGCGCCCAGAATGGAGTAGCGTTTGGTTGCAAACCACACTCGGAACACCCTGAATGCCAAGCGCGTTTATTTCGTCCTGAAAGTATGCGCCATCCACCATTTCATGGGTAAAGTTGCCATGTAGCAAGGCCATTTGATTGAGGGCCTGAACCACATCTGGGCAGTTTTCACAGGTAAGAGAAATATAAGTTTTAACAAGCACAGGCCCTTTGATATTTTTAATTCGCTGAATAAGATTCGTGTCGGGAAACTTTCCCTTCCCGTCAGTGTGCAAAATTGCAAGTATCAAAGAAGTAAACTCGTGACCATTCGGAATTCCCTTAAAAACAATTCCGGTGGGTTTTTCATTCTTAACAATATAGAATTCGGGAGAGGCGGTTGAAAAACTTTTACTTTCAGATTTCACGACAGAAATTTTCTGGCTGGTCGAAGCAATATCGTTCAGCATAGTTAGCAATTCAGGCTGGTCTGCGTGTCCGTTATCATAATAAACCAGAGCAATTGAGTTTTCGAGAGGAGAAAATGCAGATTTTAATTGTTCGAGGAGTGTTTCGTCTAGCATAAAGAGCTCCTTTATTATAAATTCGCGCCCCTTTAACGAGGGCGCGACGATTTTTTTCTTAGATCTTACCGATCAGGTCTAAACCCGGCTTCAAAGTCTTCGCACCCGGTGTCCATTTTGCCGGGCATACTTCATTTGGATTCTTAGCAATATATTGCGCAGCCTGAACTTTTCTCAGAAGCTCATCAGCATTTCGGCCGATTCCGTTGTCGTTCACTTCAGCCAACTTAATCTTTCCTTCTGGGCTGATCAGAAAAGTTCCGCGGTAAGCTTCGCCAGTTTCTTCGATATAAACTCCGAATGCTCTTGAAAGATGACCTGTCGGATCTGCAATCATCGGATAATTAATTTTTTTAATTGTTTCAGATGTGTCATGCCATGCTTTGTGGGTGAAATGTTTATCAGTGCTAACGGAGTAAATTTCAACGCCCATTTTCTGAAAAGCCTCATACTTGTCGGCCATGTCACCGAGTTCGGTCGGGCAGACAAAAGTAAAATCCGCCGGATAGAAAAACAAAACCGACCATTTTCCCTTCAAATCATTTTGGGTGACCGTTTTGAAATCGTTTTTAATGAAAGCCTGAACTTTAAATTCAGGTACCTCTGTGTTGATTAACGTTGTCATTGAAACTCCTTGTTGGTTAGATGGCTAAGTTATCACTTTTTCTGAATACAGATTACGAAAAAACTTGCCATATGTAAAATCGATAATATAATTGTACTGATAGATTTAATCTATCAAAAGAAACACCTAAGTATTTGAAAACACTCAAGGCAACTGATCCAGCGCTACTAAAAAATATTTAACGAGGAGTGTATAAAATGAAATTAAATTTCTCATTAACTCAGTTAGAATATGTTCTGGCCGTCTACAAACTGGGACATTTTGCCAAAGCTGCCGAATTCTGTAACGTGACTCAACCAACTCTCAGTATGCAGATTCAAAAACTCGAGGAAACACTGAATATTACGATTTTCGACAGATCAAAAAAACCGATACTGCTGACAGACATCGGTGCCGCAGTTATTGATCAGATTCGCCTCGTAGTTGCCGAAGCCAAGAAAATCGATAACACCATAAAAACGCAAATGCACGAAAAGTTGACCGGACAAATCGAACTTGCGGTTATCCCGACAATTGCTCCTTATTTACTTCCTTTGCTGCTACCCGCAATAGAAAAGCAGTTTCCGGGAATCGAGCTGCGCATAAGAGAACTTCAAACACATCAAATTGTCGATTCACTCAATAATGACGAAATCGATGTGGGGATTCTTGCCATTCCGATAAAGGCACCGAAGATAATTGAAATTCCTCTCTACTTTGAACCCTTTTCGGTTCTCTGCGACAAAAATCATCCGCTCGCAACAGCAAAGAAAGTAAAATACTCTTCACTCAAATCCGATGACATCTGGCTGCTTGAAGAAGGCCACTGCCTTCGCAGCCAGATTCTAGACGTCTGCTCACTGAAATCAGAGAAACTGGAAAAGAGAAAATTCAGGTTTGAGAGCGGCAGTATTGAAACGCTGAAAAATCTTATCAATTCTTATGGCGGCTATACTCTACTACCTGCATTAGCAGAGGAAAATCTCGGAAAAAATACGCGCTTGATCGAATTTGAGCGACCGATTCCGGCCCGCGAAATCGGCCTTGTTCACCGGCGCGAGCATTATAAAATCAATCTCATTAAAGCACTTGGTGATGCCATCCACAGCTGTATTCCAGAACAACTCCGAAAGATACGTCAGAAAGATCTGGATGTTTTCCCGGTAGAAAATTAGCTAAATGAGCAGGGCGTAATTAGGTAAGCATTGACCAGAACTCGCCAAAACGAAATCCCTAGCCAACCCAGAAAGCAATACAGCAAACAACGACAAAACAATCTCAAAATGAGCCATGGCTCCTAATTTGAATATTTAGGTAGTAAAAGAGGTTTAATATGCGCTTAGTAACATTATGTATATTGTCATTCCTAGTCATCTTCTTCACTGGCTTTGTTGTAACTCAAATAGCTTAATCAAAACACCTTGCGGCTCTCAAACTAGTGAATCGCACTCCATCCTCAAAAGATTCAAATCTAAAAGTAGTCCGTCTTTTCGGATGGTACTTCTGATTTGCTGCGCAAATCAGAAGTCAGTAACGAATGATGAATTTCAATTGTAGAAAAAGCCGCTAGAGGCGCTAGTGCAACCCGCAAAAAAAAGGCTGTCGCAACTGCAACAGCCTTCATCAAAAACCTGACTTAACTTAACAAAACCTAATTCAAACTTGCCTTAGCCTCTTCTTTAACAACTTTCTTCACCTTCTTAGGCTTATCCAACTCAACAGAAGCATCATCAGCCACAGCATCAGACATATCCGTGCTCATCAGCAGCTGGCCGATTCCGTTCTTAGCCAAAATTGCTGCACGCAATTCGTCTTTTACTGCGGGATTTGCCTTTAAGTATTCTTTGGCCTGGTCACGACCTTGCCCCATACGCTCACCTTTGTAGGAATACCATGCGCCGGACTTTTCAACCATGTTCGCTGTAGTCGCCAAATCTAAGATGTCACCTTCAGCAGAAATACCTTCGCCGTACATTAAATCGAATTCAACTTTTGTAAACGGCGGCGCCATCTTATTTTTAACAACTTTAACTGCTGTTCTATTGCCCGTTACTTCT
Source organism: Bdellovibrio sp. (assembly GCA_031408135.1). Classification (GTDB taxonomy): domain Bacteria; phylum Bdellovibrionota; class Bdellovibrionia; order Bdellovibrionales; family Bdellovibrionaceae; genus Pseudobdellovibrio. The sequence goes on from JANOJH010000266.1 coordinate 3,345, forward strand.
TCGCCGTTTTTGATTGCGCCGATACGACGGACATCAAGTCGAACAGAAGAATAGAACTTCAGTGCATTACCACCGGTTGTTGTTTCAGGATTTCCGAACATCACACCGATTTTCATACGTATTTGATTAATAAAAATTACGAGTGTATTTGAACGATTAATTGAAGCTGTTAACTTACGAAGAGCCTGAGACATCAAGCGGGCCTGTAATCCCATATGAGAATCGCCCATTTCGCCTTCAATTTCGGCTCTTGGAACCAGCGCCGCAACCGAGTCGATAACAAGTACGTCAATTGCGCC
>JANOJH010000347.1:0-3565 GCA_031408135.1 Bdellovibrio sp.
ACCATAATTCGGGTTTCGCGTCGCAAAACCCACTAGCAATGCCAACACCAACAACACACCAAAAATTCCGAAAAACCTAACATACTGAAACTTCGCAGTAAAATTCAAACGCAATCTTTGCTTATTCCGGCCCGTAACCTCAATATCACTTACAAAAGCCGGCTTTTCACCGCTGCGAAAACGCAACACCGCACTTGTACCGCTGCCATACTTCACATTGTGCACAACATGCCCATCAATCGATACTAAATGCATTCTGTTAGAATCCGCCACAATTTCAATCCGATGCGCGCCATCTTCTAAAATTTCGCCGGCCGCAACCTTCGTGATTTCGCCATTTTTCTTAATAACGTAAATTCCGCTATTAAATTCGGGTGTGGTACTCATCCGCAAAGCCACACATTCCACATCATCGCAATTCAGATAAACCCAAAGGTAAGAATCCGCACCCAGCTCAACTCGCAAATTCATAGATTCAAAATCATCAATTCCTTCGCGGTACTGAACATCCTGATAACCGAACCATGCACCCAAATAAAGCCGCTCGCCCAAAAGGGCATGCCGGTCTGAAAAATATTCTTCAGCACCCATCAAACCAAAAGGCATAACTTCTAATCTTTTTACCGAATGCCAGGCGGCGGTATTTGCCAGCGTATGGCTTTGCAGCGAAATCAGTTTTTCAAAAACCAACGCTGCCAGCAGACTAAAAAACATAAATATAAATATTTTTTTTAACACAACCAAGGATTACATAGCCCCAACATAAAGGCAAAATCAGATTTGCGGAACTTCCACCGTAGCTTCAGCCGTTTTATTATCTTCCGGGTTTACTACCGGCGTCGGCACAGGTACCGGTAAATTCACTTCTGCCTTCTTACTCTTCGGCACCGGCTTCGTATTATCAATAAACGCACCCGCCAAATCCACCCGATCGCCAGACATAATCCCGATCTGCTCCAGCACCGGCTCTTCATCTCTCGGCACCAATCGATGCTCACGCGCCACCGAAACCTTACCGCCCACATGAATAATTTTTATCTGCCCCACCAACGTTTCGATATCACCGATCGTCTTAGTGCTGGCATCTTTCACATTCATTTTTCGCTTCACGTTCACGATCATATTTTTACGCAATGCCGAACTCTCGCCTGCATTCACATAAAAATCTTTGTAAACAACATCGTCATCCGACAGCGTGATGTTTCGCTTAACATCGATCACCGAAATTTCCTGCGCGTTTGCGCCCAGAAATATAAACAACATCACAACCAAAATAAAAATATTTTTTGCTTTCATAGGTAGCTTATCGGCACCCAGCTTAAAGGGTTTAAGTCGAGTCTAGTCGAGAAATTTTCACGACTTTAGTTCTAATTTTAAATGAAAAAATAAGTATTCCCCTGTATCTACCGATAAATGGCACGAGGTGTAAATGGAGCAAAAGAAATTATCACAGCATGAAAATCTGTTGGGCACAAATAATCTCGTGGTTAGGCAGAACCGGTTCGACTCTGAAGGTATCTTTCACGCGGAGTTCGACGGGAAGAAGTTTAAAATTCAGAATTACAGTTTGTTCGGTTTAGGGATTTTTTCGGAAGAGAAGTTGACGGAGAATAGCAACTTAGACGTTGTCGAAATAAAGTGCGGTAATCAGCATATCGTAAGCCTGCCGTTTTTAGTTAAGCGGGTAAAAAAAGCTGATTTTGGCTATGAAGTCGGCCTCGAGGTAGTCAATGGGGCGCTGCCGGTGGAAACAATCATGCGCATCAAGGATTTTAACGCCGTAGTCTCTGGACTTTCCGAAAAAGAAAATTTCTACAAAAACCTGCCAGTGGAATTCAAAACTACTTTACTTGAATTAGGAACCCGACTAGAGGCCTACGAAAAATACGTCAAAAGCTTTTCAGAGAAGGAATTCAGCAATTCGATGGAGTTTCGTGAATCTCGGGATTCATTGATCGAAGTTGTTTCTACTCAAATCAAGGTTGAGCTTGATCTTGCGCTTGAACGCATGCCAAAAGGTTTCAAACAGGAAAAAAGCGAGTATTTCAAACCGGCCTTTGCCTACTTCCGAGAACATATGGGGAAATACATGTTCCAATCGCCATTCACGAAAAGAAGTTATGAAAAGCCACGTGGCTATTCGGGCGATTACGTTATGATGACACAAATTTATGCCAATGATAACTTCGCAAGCAATTGGTTTGGCAGCTGTATGGAAAAAGCTGTTCAGCAGTTCGGCGAGCCAAGTGCCGTCAGAAACAGATCAATATACTTATCCAAAAAAATCGTTCGCAAAATTAAAAGTGCCGAAGCAGACTTAAAGTTTTTGTCAGTGGCCTCTGGCCCGGCAGAAGAAGTAAAACTCGCAATTGCTGAATTGTCGCAGGATGATTTATCGCGATGTGAATTTACGCTTCTAGATCAGGACGAAGGCGCGTTGCAGTTTGCGCAAAAATCAATTCTTGAATATGCAATGTCGCAGAACAAAAAAATAAGATTGAAACTGCTCAATCAAGGAATCAAAGAAGTTTTAATTCAAGGCTTGGGCACGAATAAGTACGACATGATCTATTCTGCCGGACTCTTCGACTACTTTACTGACGTCGTAGCAACGAGAGCCTGCAAAATGTTAAGTAAGCATCTCGGTGTTCGCGGCGAACTGGTCATCGGCAATTTTAATATCGAAACAACAAATTGGTTCGGTATGCTGGCCTTTTTTGACTGGTCACTGATTTTGCGTGGTGAAGAAGACTTTAAACGGCTGTTTAAATTTGAAGGAACTAAAATGACGATTGAAAGCGAACAAAACAGAATCAATTTGTTCTGTTGCATTACTTTTTAAGTTGAAATGGGTTAGATGACAACAAGGAACCAGGAAAATTCAAAAAATTTGAAATCCTTTATGACCAAGTTCGGTTCCCGTTATACTATAGCCTTGTACCTGCTGTTTTCCGGCGTAGATTACCTGTTCTACAGAGAATTTTTCTACGAATTTTTTGTTGTTAGACTTCTTGTCGTTGCCACTTTAGTCGGTACAAACAAAGTATTAAAGTTGTTCCCCGATCGTGACTTTAAATTTGCGCAGTATGTCTGTTCTGTACCATTTGCGGTTTGTGCGTTGTCGCTCAACTATATGGTAATGAGAATAGGCGATCCATTTACATCCTACTGGGCAGGTCTTGCAATTGTCGTAACCGGATTGTCGGTTGGATTTGCCTTTTCGTGGCCTTTTTATCTTTTCAGTATGGCACTGAATATTGTACCGCTTTTTGTACTGATGGGAATCTACTATCTGAAGAATCCCATCATCAGCTATTTTTTAAACCCGACCTTTCTGGTTTCGGTATCGGTTGTGTGTGTAACCGGCCGCTGGTTCTACTTTAAACTTTCCGATGCAGAATACCTCAGCCGCCTCAAACTTGCCGAAGAAGTCGAAAGCCGTAACCGAATCATTGAAGAAAAAACCGAAGAGTCTATCAGGCTCAATGCGCTTAGCAAGCAATTCAGCCCGCAGATCATTCAGGGTATTAAATAGTTTCTTTGAAGTATGGTCCGTAGCACCAAT
>JANOJH010000350.1:0-4991 GCA_031408135.1 Bdellovibrio sp.
GTCGAGGCTCCGAGAATACTTGTCAGTCCGACTTCCCCGTCGAACCTGTATTTACCGGCTTGATGAAACATGTAACTGACAGAAGAATGCAAATCGATCAACGGGACTGCGTTCACAACAACGCCACCGTCTTCGAACAAAACAATGTTCTCCTTCAAAAAGCGGTAAAACAGTCTTTCGCGCTGTGAAATGCCGGCGCGGAATCCCCACTTACCCACTTCAAATTTTGCACTAACACTGAATGTGTTAAGAATTTTTTTATCTTGATCGATCGGACGCTCGCGAATTTCCGGATGAATCGAATTATTTATTATAGAAAAATACAGATCGGTTTTAAAATACTCAGTCCAGTAGTTATTCCAGCCTAGGCCGATTTCAGGATTCAGTTTGCTGAGCAAAATTCCCTGGCCTCCGGTTGTTTTGTCGGTGCCATCATAGCGATTGTACCAAGCGCCACCGATTGCATAAACCGTCGAATAACGCGTAACACATTCGGTACCGGTCCATTCACCGTCGCAAATCATGCGGTAGCGAAGCGCCTCTGAAACTTCTTCTGATGGGCCTGTGCCTTCCAGCTCTGACTGTATACTTCCGGGAATATCGCGGTTTAAGATATCAAGCACCTTTTCATCCATACTCAGATTTTCCGAACTAATCTTTGCCGCAGCACCGGTACTTTTGCTCACGGGCTCAGAGGTAATCAGTCTGTACGTCAGCTTGTCGGTTACCCGCCAAACTGAAACCTGCTCTTCACATTTAAATGGAATAATTATTTCGTTTCCGGCTTCACTCGTAACTCTGTTTGGCAAGTTGTTCAGTTTCTGTAAAACTTCTAACGAGCCACCATCGCCGATCACAGGGTCGAGGCGGAAAGTTTTAAGAATCGAATAAAAATCTTCACCACTTTGAATAACATAGCGCGTTTCTTTCGCGACCGGCGTACATAAATCTGCCGCATTTAAATTTTGAAAAAATATAAATTGAAAAAACATAATAATGATGCCGCTAAAAAGCGCGCGAGGTATGGATATCATCAAGTTCAATTATTTCAATGACTTAGAATAAAAGAAAGCTCTCTTGTATTATTACTTATTTTCTAGACTGGCGGGAAGTCTCGTCGGGCTGACCTTATAATCTTCGGCCTGCACTTGCTGAGTTTTCGATTTAAAAATGAACCTCGACTTCAGGCTGTCGCTGGATTCCAATACAGTGGCCACTTCTGCAAGAGCCTGCGATTTTTCTCTCACATCACCACGACTATAGACTGTAGACAAAGATCGTGCAAAGAATGATTCTTTCGGATTTTCTTCGTAGAACTCTTCGAACAAGGCCACGGCTTCGGTCGAGTGATCCAGTTGCATCAACGCCCAGGCCAGCAAGGGTTTTATATTTTTATTTTCAGACTTCAGCTGCATTGCTTTTTTTACAAAATAAACAACTTCTTCAGGTTTCTTGTTTTTAAGATACCATAATTCAGCCAGCATCGAATACACAGGCGCACTCTCGGGATTTATTTTGAGGGCCGCAAAAATTTCACGCTTAAAGGCTCTCTGATTATTTAATCGGTAGTGAAGAAAAGCCATTTTCAGTCGCAATTCCTCATCGTTCGGAAATAATTTTATTCCCTTTTCAAGCAAAGCAACCGTCTCTACATAACGATTTAATTCGATAAGAAAATCGGCATAGGTTTTATAAATCGGCAGCAGGTCCGGCCGCTGAAGATAGGCCATCCGGATAGTATTAACCGCATCGTCAGCCAACCCCTTAAGCTTACTGTAGAGCGCCAAGCGTACTTTTGCATGGCCGAAATAATCAGATGACACCGGAATTTTACTCAGTATAAAGGCTGCGTCTTCAGATTTATCCTGGCTGATGTAAATCTGCGCCAGATAAAAACGTGCCTCTTCATTTTCTTCCTGCTTGAGCAGAGACAAATAAAGCTGTTCAGCGCTTTCAAGCTCCCCAATCAGATAATGAACGTGCGCTTTTTTCAGATCAATAAGTCGCGCATCGTAAGTGAGTGGCCGTTGTTTGTTATATTCCCGCATCGCGATGTCGTAGTTTTCGGACTGCACGGCAGAGTATGAAAGATTCTGCGAAATCTCAACGTCAAATTCTTTTGTGTCGGAATACTTCAGTAAGGCCGCTGTCGAGTCTTTAAACCTTTTCTGTGCGAAAGCCAGCGCTACGTATTCCAGCAGAATCTGGCGGTCGCGGGGGTTCATTTCATAGGCCAGCGTCAGGTTTGAAATATAAAGTTCATCTTCCTTGGTCAGTTTGTATAGCATTGCTTTTTCAAAGGCGATCTTAAAATCGTTGGTGCCGTCTTTGTTGATTCCCGCAAGCGTGTTCATCGCATCCGGATATTTTTTCTCGATTTTGTAAAGGTAAAATAAGGCCCACTTCGCCTCTTCAAATTTGCTGTTCTTCTGCAACATCAACTGATAGGTTTCACGTGCTTTAGAGTAGATTTTTGCAGAAAGATAGAGGTCGCCCGTTTTTTTCAGAATGTCCAGGTTTCCGGGCTCAAGCTTGTGCGCCTCACTGAGTTCAACCAAAGCCAAATGATTACGTTTCGTTTTCCGGTATTCATCCGAAAGATTCACAAATGCAGACACACGCTTTGGATTATGCAAAATCGAAAGCCTGAAATTTTCGATCGCCTTTTCTATCTGGCTATCAAGCGAGTAAGCAATACCCATCTGTTCATAATACTCAGCACGTGAAAGATCTTTCGGAAACATATCCGATTGAATAGTCCTAACGCTCTCTTGCTCAACCGCGATTTTCTTGCTTGCACACCCGGTGGCTAACAGCGCAAATAATATAAACAATTGAAGTTGTTTCACGTGTTACTTATCGGTTTTTTACAGACTATCTTGAACTATTTTTAATGACTAGACCTTGATCTGGGTTATACTCTCGGCCATGCACTTAATCCTTTTGCTCGCCGTTTTTCTTTGCGGGCACTCATCGCAGGCTTCCGAATCCCCCCCCGACATCTCCTATTTCAAAGAAACGTTCGAAGATTCCGATAAAGACTTCAATCAACAATTCTACCGCATCAAGAAAAACCATCCCCAATCCGAAGTTCACGAGTTTCAGTATTCCGAAGGCAGTATCAAATCCTACTTTTTCCCGGCTAGTAAGGAACAGAAGAACCTCTTGGTTATGATTTCCGGCACTCATGGCATTGAAGGTTTTACCGGTTCTGCCATCCAGCGCTGGCTGCTGGATCAAAAATTCAATAATGAAAAAACCGCAATTCTTATGATACACGGCTTCAATCTTTACGGGTTTAAAAACAGCCGCCGTGTGAATGAAAACAACATCGACCTCAACCGCAACTTCATTTTATCGCGCAATCAGTTTAAAATCGAAGACAGCGGTTATGCCGATTTAGATTCTTTGCTTAACCCACAGTCACCTCCCGAACTCGGATTTTACAGTCGGTATACATTTATCCTGAAATCGGTTTTTAATATTGCAAAACATTCGCTTGAGAGTCTGCGCTCATCAATTCTAAAAGGGCAGTATTCATATCCGAATGGCGTTTTTTACGGTGGTGTGCTAACTCAGGTGCAAGGCATGCTGATCACGGATCTTGTGCAAGCCTACATGAAACCATATAAAAAAATTCTGCTCATCGATTTACATACTGGCTACGGCGAACGCGCCAAGCTGCATTTGTTGGCCGGAAAAGCCGCAGAAAAAAATTCTTTGGTTTTGCAGAAAATTTTCAACGCCGATGAAATTGATTTTTCAGATAAAAAGAAATTTTATGCTGTTCAGGGCGAAATGCTGGTTTACTTTGCCAACAAAATTAGATTGAGCGTCGATGCGGAAATAGCCGGAATCGTATTTGAATACGGCACTCTCGATAGCCAGAAAACCCTTGGCTCAATCGAATCTTTACGCCGAGTTGTACTTGAAAATCAGAATTTCCACTTTCCTGCAACTGCCGAGACTTCAAGCGAAATAAAACTTCTGTATCGGGAAATGTTCTATCCATCCGATGAAAACTGGCGCAGAGCTGTTCTGCAACAGACTTCTGAAAAAATGAAAAAAGTCTTCAGTTATCTTGATTGATTCGGCTAAATTGCATCCAGCTCTTTTTTCAGCTCGGCAACTTTTCCGAGGTGATTAATAGCCTCTAAGTTGTCTTTCAACTGTTCAAGTCGGCTGGCGCCCAGAATAACCGAGCTGACGTTGGGATTCAGCGCACACCACGCCAACGAAAGATGAGTCATCGATATTCCGGATTTTTTGGCAATTTCGGAAATTTTTCTGACTTTTGACACAATCGCCGGGTCTTCGATTTCGTCACGAATATACCCAAGTGAAGGCATACTCGCGCGGCTGCCTGTCGGGATGCCCTGCAGATATTTACCCGTCAGGTTTCCTGAAGCCAGCGGGCTCCATGTCGTTAAACCTAATTTCATTTTCTTGTAGAGCCCGGCAAACTCAATCTCGACTTTTTCTTTGTGTAGTAAATTATACTGCGGCTGTTCAACAATCGGACGGTGCAATCCATTTTCAACTGCAAATTTATAAGCGAGATCAATTGCCAGAGCCGGCCATTCGCTCGTGCCCCAATAAAGTGCTTTTCCATCCCGAATGATCTGATCCATTACAAAACAGATTTCATGAATCGGCGTTTCTGGGTCGTAGCGATGACAATAAATAACATCTACAAAATCGGTTTTAAGCCTTTTCAAAGAGCCCTCTATCGCCTGCATCAGGTACTTTCGATTGAGCGTATTCTGAAAATTAATTCGTCTTTCAATTCCCCAGAAAAATTTCGTGGTCAGGACGTACTCATTGCGGGTCAGGCCGATTTGCCCGAACACTTCACCCATCAACTCTTCAGATTGTCCATTTGCATAAACTTCAGCATTATCAAAAAAATTTACCCCGTAATCGAACGCGTACTTGATACAGTCTTTCGCCAGATTCTGATCGAGTTGTTTACCGAACGTAATCCACGAGCC
>JANOJH010000575.1:0-1886 GCA_031408135.1 Bdellovibrio sp.
TCCATCTCTCACGGCTACGGTGTGCACATTGGTTTTGGCGGCCATGGCATGTCTGGCATTGAAGTGGGGCCAGAGGGTAAAATCTATTGGCAGATTGGTGATATCGGATTTAATGGCACCGGCTCTGACGGAAAAAAATGGGAACATCCGAACAGTGGTGTTATTGTTAGATCTAATCCGGATGGTAGCGACTTTGAGGTGTTTGCTTATGGCAACCGAAACACCCACGAGTTTGTGTTTGATGAATACGGAAATTTAATAAGTGAGGACAATGATGGCGATCATCCAGGTGAGAGCGAGCGACTTGTTTATATTGTCAACGGCTCTGATACAGGCTGGCGCACCAACTGGCAGTTTGGAAAGTATAAAGACCCGGATAACAACACCTATAAAGTCTGGATGGATGAGAGAATGTATGTGCCCAGGTTCGAAGGTCAGGCAGCTTACATTACACCTGCTATCAAAAACTTTGTGAATGGACCAACCGGTATGCTTTATAATCCGGGCACAGCATTGAGTGCCGAATGGAAAAATACGTTCTTCATTGGAGAGTTTGTGGGCAATCCTTCACGCTCCGGCATACATGCATTTAAGCTAACACCGAAAGGAGCAACTTTTGAATTGGGAGAGTATAAACAGATTTTGCGTGGAGTCCTGGCTACAGGTATTGACTTTGGACCGGATGGCGCCATGTATCTGGCCGATTGGATTGATGGTTGGGATGCTAAAGACTATGGCCGAGTGTGGAAGCTCGATGCCAAAGATGTAAATACTGCCGAAAGGAAACAGACTCAAACTTTATTAGCTGACGATTTGAGTAAATATGAGGTGGGTCAGTTAGGGGACTTAATAAAGAACCCTGACATGCGCGTAAGGCAGAAAGCCCAATTTGAATTAGCAATGCGTGGTAATGATGGACTTGGAATCTTTCAATCTAGCATTAAGCAAACAGAGCATCAGCTCGCGAGAGTCCATGCGATATGGGGTATAAGTCAATTCGCTCGTAAAGATTTGAAGCATGCAAAACTGTTATTGCCTTTATTGAAGGATAGTGATCCAGAGATCAGGGCGCAGGCCTCGAAGTGGATAGGGGATGTTCGTTATAAAGAAGCGGGTGAGGAATTGATTCCATTATTGAAAGATGATAATAGCCGTGCGCGTTTCTTTGCAGCAGAAGCACTGGGAAGAATTGCTTATGAACCAGCTCTTAATGCTATAGTTGAATTTCTTAGAGCGAACAATGAAGAAGACGCCTTTATACGACATGCAGGCAGTCTGGCGTTGGCGCGAATAGGAAAAGCAGAACCGATTGTTGCCTTGTCAAAAGATCCCTCACGTGCTGTGCGGATCGCGGCTGTTGTTGCCCTAAGGCGAATGAGAAATCCTGGTATAGCTGATTTTCTTAAGGATCAGGATGAATATATTGTAACAGAAGCAGCCAGAGGTATCAACGATGATCTTTCAATTGAGCAAGCGTTGCCTGCCTTGGGTGAAGTACTTAACGATTATCGTTTTACAAATGAAGCTTTATTGAGACGTGCCATTAATGCCAACTTGCGAGTAGGAAGTGAGAAGGCCATGCAAAACCTGATCAGTTATACTGCGCATGAAGGCGCACCCATAGCCATGCGCTCGGAAGCTGTTGCTGCACTTAGCACCTGGGCAAAGCCATCTGTATTAGATCGTGTGGATGGGCGATACAGAGGTGAGATCACAAGAGATCTGCTTACGGTTCAAAATAAAACAGCCGATGTATTTATTCAATTACTATCCAATAAAGAATTGTCTTTACGAATTAATGCAGCCAAAGCCATTGGTAAGCTTAAAATTGAAAAAGCTTCTTCACAATTGTTCACACGGTTGAAGAATGATCCTCAGCCAGCAGT
>JANOJH010000598.1:0-1301 GCA_031408135.1 Bdellovibrio sp.
CGATCGTATTTCCGGTCAGCAACAAAATTTGCTCTTACTGTTGCAGCCTTAGCAGCAGCTAGTGAATCTGCCAATCGGATTGAATCCAATACAAATGCAGCGCGGCTTGCCGTGAGGTCTACCGCCTCGTCTTTACAAGACCATACCAATGCTGCAATTATGCACAGCATCATGGCAAGGCTCATTCTTAATTTAGTTGTTTGTTTCATAATGTAGGGGTTTTTGAAATTTGATTTATTTGTTTTTAGTTAGTGTTAAAAGTTAAAGACAGTCATGCCAACATTGAAGGAGAACGTAGAAGTTCTCAGGTCGCCTTGATAATTTTTCAGGGTGGAGTTCAAATGAGTTAAGGCCGCACCGCTTTCGTTGATAATGGTTAAATTCTGATTGTAACGAAATTCTAACGATAAATCCTTAGAACCCATCTTAAGGTCAGCCCCAACACCTATCAAAAAACCAACTTGGCTGTACACATAAGAACCTGAAACATCGGCAGATGATCTTGCTATATTTTTTTCATATCTGCTGGTAGAGACTTTGTCAAAAGACTCACGTGAAGCGATTGTAAATCCGTAATAACCACCCCCAAATAATTTGGGTTGAACAGCATTTTCTTCCATTCCTGGAATGCCAATCTCCGCCATAAGTGGTATCTGTAAAGTGTGCTGGGTTAATTTCACGTTCTCATGCTCAACGGAAGGGAAAGAGAGTGCGTAATAATTCTCCACGGTTCCTCCTTGTTGAAAGTAAAGAATCTCGGCACGTGCCGTAATAAAACTAAGTACCTGGTATTTAGCATAACCACCAACATTAAACCCCAGAACACTGATATCGCTAACGTAGTAGCGCTGTTTAATTGGGCTTTCAGTCTTTGTTACTGTTGGGGGAGTGGTTGTGGTTCCAGTATAAGATTGTGATTGAGACATGTGAATGTTATTCTCCACTTTACCTCGGCTCGTAAAGAGTCTAACTTTGTTTTCTGGACGAAAGGAATTGGAATTTAATCCAGCCTTAAATCCAACCCTAATTTGGGCGTGCGTCTCATTTAGCATGGTTGCTAAAAGTATGGGGATAAAAAAGATGAACCTGTAATTTTTTGTTTTCATGCTGTAGGGGTTTTAAAGGTGATAAAGGTAAATAAGTAACCAGAGGTTGTAAATACCTCTTTTTGGGTATTTATTTTTAATTAATGGTTAAACATTGAATTGTACAATAACACGTTCTCAATTTGTCAATTTGAGTGGTTAAAGATGTGGTGTTTAATTAGTAACTAAAATACCTATAAAGTGGTATTTTTCAGT
>JANOJH010000614.1:0-1502 GCA_031408135.1 Bdellovibrio sp.
GACATTTTAAAGTTCCTGAAAAAAATGGATTTTGATTTTATCATCGCTGAAACCTCGGGGATCGGGCAGGGCAATATGGCCATTACCGAAGTCAGCGATCTGTCGATGTATGTTATGACTTCTGATTTCGGAGCGCAGTCGCAACTTGAAAAAATCGATATGATTGATTTTGCCGACTTCATAGCGGTGAACAAAGCTGACCGCCGCGGAGCACAGGATGCCCTGCGAGATGTTTCGAAACAATATAAGCGCTCGCGAAAAATTTTCGACGATTCAAAAAAAGTTCCGGTTTTTTTAACCCAGGCCAGTCAGTTTAACGATGGCGGGGTTAATCAGCTTTTCTTTGCGATTGCCGATTTACTTGCTGAACGAAAAGTTTTGCCGCCCGTGGAAACCGAATTCAGAAGAAAAGTATTGGCGGCCGAAGAGCACATCATAATTCCGGCAGAGCGCCAGAATTATCTTGCTGAAATCGTAGCAACAAATCGCAAATACAAGATACGCGTTAAAGAGCTGGCAGCCAAGGCCTCGAAGCTCGGCGCTTTGCGCACGCTCGCGGATGACCTTAAACTAGAGCCCAAATACATCGACCAGTTGAGCTTTGAATACAAAAAAGATTTTGAAGCCCAGGAAATAAAGGCACTCGAAAACTGGGATGAGTTGCAGAAAACTTATGCTCAAGAAGAGTTGGTTTTTAAAGTGCGCGATACCGAAATCCGGCAAAAGCTCGTAAGTCACACGCTGAGTGGAACTAAAATCCGTAAAGTCGTTTTACCTAAGTTCAGAGACTGGGGCGATCGCTTTCAGTTTCTGAAAATGGAGAATATTCCGGGCGAATTTCCATTTACGGCAGGCGTGTTTCAGCTTAAGCGCGCCGATGAAGATCCGAAGCGGATGTTTGCCGGCGAAGGCACTCCGGAACGCACCAACAGGCGCTTTCATTATCTTTGCAAGGGCGAAAAAGCCCATCGCCTCTCGACCGCATTTGATTCCGTCACTCTTTATGGTCAGGATCCTGATCCAAGGCCCGACATTTTCGGAAAGGTCGGCGAATCGGGTGTGAGTATCTGTACACTCGATGACATGAAAAAACTTTACTCGGGTTTTGATCTCGTCAACATTAATACTTCGGTGAGCATGACGATTAACGGTCCGGCCCCGATGATTTTGGCATTTTATTTTAATACGGCAATCGATCAGCAAGTTGCAAAGCGCGAAGCTGAACTCGGGCGGACACTTTCAAAAGCCGAATGGGACGAAACGTCTAAGAAAACCATTCAGCAGGTTCGCGGTACCGTGCAGGCCGATATTCTAAAAGAGGATCAGGGCCAGAACACCTGTATTTTTTCAATTAATTTCGCACTTAAGATGATGGGCGACATTCAAGAGTTTTTTACGAAGTCTAATATAAAGAATTTTTATTCCGTCAGTATTTCAGGATATCACATTGCTGAAGCGGGTGCCAATCCAATCAGTCAGCTGGCATTTACGCTTTCGAACGG
>JANOJH010000617.1:0-14379 GCA_031408135.1 Bdellovibrio sp.
TGATCGTAAATCGCGCCCGCTTTGCCAGAAGAAAATTTTCAGGTACGAGTTCAAAAAACTGGTTTGCGCTGATGGATTCTGCAGATGAAAGCAATTATATTCTGCTATTGAAGAAAAAATGAATATTAAGTCTCCCGAAAAAAAAATGGATATTGAAATAAAAAGGGCTGCACAACTGGCAATTACTGAAATTGGTCTTGGTTCGTTAGGGCATGGATTCAAGATTCCGCTGACCGGCCAGTTGCTGTCATTGAACCAACTGGCTTTCTTGTTGAATGCCCTTAACCGCGATAAACTTTCAAATGCTTCCGTGTTTGAAATTTCAGGAATTGCAGCTGTATTGAAATCGTTTTCGCCGGCTGGCCAGAAACTCGGCCCAATGCTTTCCATTTGCATGCAGGGGTTTTTGTTCTGGACGGGTACCGCCGTTTTTGGACGTAATTTTGCCGGTCAGCTTTTGGGTGCTGTTTTACTTTGTCTTTGGGCGTTTATTCAGCCGTTCATTACGCTGCTGATGATTTACGGCAATGATCTCGTGAAAATCGGTGAGTACTATATAAAAAGACTGAATGAGGATTACGCGTTTATTGCAACGTCGTTGATCTATGCGGTTACCGGGCTGCTTGTGCTGAAACTGGCGATTGCGATCTGGCTGGTCATTTACAGCGTAACTCAAGAACAGGAAATAAATCTGATCAGTGAAAACAAAATCAGTTTTTGGATTTCGCGCCAGTTGCCACACGGTCAGACAAAAAATGCATTCAGAGCCGCGCTTAAGGATTTGCTGAAGCCGGTTTTTTTATTCAGTTTTATTTTAATGCTGATTTTCGTCTGGCAGTTTGAAGGCTCGGTAAATCAGAAAATATGGTTATCGCTGAGGCCATTAGCTACCGCGTTTGTGCTTTTCTACCTGCTTCGCAGTGCCTGGGTGGCCGAAAAGCTGCTTTTTCTCTCAAAAAGGTCACAAAGATTTGCACGTATCTACAATAAATCAAAAGCCGCACTGGATATCGTAAAACTCAGACTTCGTGACTGAGAGGGCGGCGCGGCGCTCTGAAATAAGTACGCGGCGACAAATCGAGTAGGTCAGAAATTTTGCTCATATAGACGCAAGCGTAACGTTCCATCTGATAGGCAAAGTAGCTCTCTTCGTTTCCGGCGCGCATGAGTTGGCCCCAATTCGGATTATAGAGTGATTGCTGTTTTTTAATGAGCTGACTTATTGTTGTGTCGATTTCGGTAATTTTGTCCTGAAGCGCAGAAATTTTATTTTCTTCAACCGAAAGTGTTTTGTCCATTTTTTTAGTCATGAGTTCGGTGAGCTCATCTTCGAATGGCTCTTTTTTTTTCATGAGAGAATCAATTTCATTCATAATTGGCTCGGCCCGTTTATTATTTTCGATTTCGTTTTCAAGTTCTTCGGTAATCATGGCCGTGCGCCAGTTGCAGTCTTTTTTGAGTCGGAGGATATCGCCGTAAATATGATCTCCGATGTAAAGGATGTCGTCCCCATCGAGTCCGAAATTTTCGGTAAATTGCCTTGCGCCGCCGCCCTGATAAACGCCGGGAACCAATTTGTCGTCGAGATTGGTCATTGTGCCGTCGTTGGGATTTACAATCAGATATTTGCCGTCTTCGTAAAAAAACTTTGGCTTCTGAGCCAGCGTGATAACAACCTCAAAGAGATCAACCCACGACTTATGCTCTTTCAAAAATGGATTTATTGCGTAATCCAAAAGAAGTTTCGAATATGAAAAATCTGAATTTGTCAGAACGAAAATCTTTTTGCCGTGTTTTTTAAATTTTTCGAGGCCATGCACGACCTGCTGATCTTTAATGATATAATGAGCAAGATTTTTTCTGACTTCGTTTTTCAGAGAGCCATCGCGATGGGCTTCATCGAGAGCATCAAGAACATCGTCAGCAAGTTGGCCGTAGTCGGGCAGTTTAAGATTGGGTTCATTTTCTTTTAGTTCAACTAATTGCGAATAGGCATGAGCCAATGAGTAGGAAAAGCTCGTATCGATAGCCAGATAATCCGATTTGCTCAGGTCAATGTAGGTTGATTTGTACACTTTTTGATGAGTTTTGAACTCAAGAGGCTTTAATCCATGGAAGCTATTGCGGATAGCGGTATACCGGTTCAACTTCAGAAGATTACCTTTTTTGCGGTCGACAACGAGGCCACGCAGGGCGAAATTGAAATCGAATTGCAATTTTCTGACGGCCTCGGGATAGTTTTTCCGGGAAATAAGCTTTTCCACGATTATCGTATGAGAAAGGCGTTCAAAATTTTCTGTATTGTAGCGGATCAAAGTATGGTCCATATCGAGACCGATATATTTGATACGTTTGAGATTAAGAGTGCGATTAACAAAGACTTTATTTTGAGGCATGATGCCCTCCGTGAATGAATTTCTTTTTATTCGATAGGAAGTTTTAATTGATTCCAGAGCAGCATTCCGCCGCGCATATTGTAAACATTAGACAGGCCTTCAGATTTAGCGAATGCCGCCGCCTGCGAGGATCTGCCGCCTGAACGACAAATAAAGACTATTGTTTGGTCTTTTGGCAGAGACTTAATTTTTTCGGGTAAAGTTGATAAAACAATCAACTCAGCACCGGCAGCATGACCAAGTTCGCCCGAATATTCAGAAACTTCGCGTACGTCGATCAGCTTCAGTTGCTTTGAAGCCTCTAAAACCTCTTGAGGGTTTACATCTTCGATCTGGGAAAAACCGGGATTTATATTTTTGTTTTTAAATTCGTATGGCATAGATCGATTATTTTATACGAATGCTCAGTGTCACAGCAAGTAAAACTAAGGGAATAGCCCATTTCGTCTAGCTATTATAGGTCCGCGGTATTAATAATAGAGCTATGAATGACAGTGAACAAATTAATTTAACAAATTTATCTGCGGAGCAAGCTTATGCCCTAGATATGTGCGAATCCGGTGAAAATATTTTTCTGACCGGCGGCGCTGGATCTGGCAAGAGCTATGTCATCCGCGAATTCATGAAAAACAAAGACGATAAGCACATGCCCATTTTGGCCAGTACCGGCGCCGCAGCTGTTTTGCTTGGGGGACGAACTTTTCACAGCTTTTTCGGTCTTGGCATCATGGAAGGTGGCACGCAAGCGACGTTGAAACGACTTCTTGAAAACAAAGCGGCATTAAAGCGAATTAAAAAAGTTGAAGGCGTCATTATTGACGAAATTTCGATGATACCCGGTGATGCTTTGATGGTGGCTGAAATTGTTGCTCAACATGCACGTGAATCGACTTTACCTTGGGGTGGGCTACGAGTTATTGCAGTCGGCGATTTCGGACAACTTCCTCCTGTAGCCAAGTTCGGTCAGAAGAGAGACTGGTGCTTTCTCAACGAAGTCTGGAAGAGATCCGACTTTCAGGTTTGCGAGCTTAAACTTAACCAGCGGATCCAAAATAACGATTTTCTGAATGTCCTTGCCGACGTACGCGACGGCAACCTCACCCCAAGAGTGCGTGAATTTTTGACCGAAAGAACCCGTGATCATGATGAAGACCATCCTGGAACGCGATTATTTCCGAAGCGGGATCAGTCTGAGAATTATAATCAAAAAAAGCTCGCCGAAATAAACGAAACAGAATTAGTTGTTGATTCAATTTATCTAGGTGAACAAAAATATATTGAGTTTCTCGGTAAGTCGGCTCCTGTGCCGGCGCAACTCAGATTAAAAGTGGGCTGCAAGGTACTTTTTCTGAAAAATGATATGCAAAAACGTTGGGTCAATGGCACGCGCGGCACCCTCGTGCATTTTGAGGCCGATCATCTTGTTGTCAGAAAAGAAGGCGGCCGCGAGGTGAAAGTCGAAAAAATTTCCTTTTCGCTCTTGGACGCCGATGCCAACGTCAAAGCCAGTGTAATTCAGTTTCCGGTCAATTTGGCTTATGCCACCACTATACACAAATCTCAGGGCGCAACTCTCGATGAGCTTTGGTGTGATTTGGGCTCATTGTGGGAGCCGGGCCATGCTTATGTGGCCTTATCTCGCTTGCGCGACCCTTCTGGCCTGCATATCGTACGCTGGAGCCCCCGCTCTTTCATAACAGACCCCGAAGTAATGAAATTTTATAATCAATCGAAAGTCTAGTTTAATTTCAAGAGCAAACTGTCGATAAGAGCTAAATGACTCAATTTGATCGAGAAATGAAAATTTTCGAAGAAATAAAAAACAAGTATAAACCTATCGAAGGTTTTCATCTTGTTTTAGATCTTGATGAGTATAAAAAAGGTGAGGTAAAAATTCATCAATTCGAAATAGATTCTGAAGAGTATTTTAATTTGGTAAGTATAGAATGCTTTGAAAAGAATAAAGAAATTGTTTTGATTTGTTCAAAGGTGGAGAATACCATTCATTATAAGTCAAAAATTTTACGTGTGAGATACAATTGTGACAAAGATCTCCTTTTAGAGTTTGAAGACTACTCGCCAAGCCCTAATAAATTGAATAGAACTCTCAAACAGCAATTGGAATTATTGGCGTTTGTACTAACCCATCCAGAGCCTGAAAAGCCAGTTTGTTAATGTCAAATTAATATTTAGATCATCATTTGAAGTTAAAATGCTAATTTTGAGAAACATATATTTATAGAAAACCTCATAAGTTTCGTTTTCAAAGGGTGTCCAGAACGGTTCTTTTTTGTATCTAAAAGATAGTCTTAGTCCGTGCTTCGCACCGGTCGATTTGATGACTATAAAATGCTCGTCGTCATTTTCTCGAATAACGAACTCGATCTCAGTTTTTTGGTTTTTTGTCTTATTTGCCCGGTTCAGCTCGTTCCGAAGTTCGAAATACTGCTGGCTCGCTTGGTTTCTGACGGTTTCTGCGCTCATATCTTTTGGCCATGAGCACAATATGAGCCATTTTTTTGACCCTGCCGCACTAGATTGATAGATTCATTGCATATTAGGAGAGTTTTTTTATGTCGTTAAATATTGAGTGGTCCAAAGCAAAGATTACCGACCAGAATCCGATCGGATTATATGGGGTGGATTTTATTGAATACACCGGCACCGATGCACAACATTTTGAAAAATTGTTTACGAGACTCGGGTTCAGAGAAGTCGGAAAAATTGATGGTAAAAACATCAGGTTATTCAGACAAGGCGACATTAATTTTATCCTGAACACGGAACCAAATACTTTTGCGGCTGAATTTGCGAAGGCCCACGGGCCCAGTGTTTGCTCGACAGGCTTTCGGGTAGCCAATGCCACTCGCGCCTTTGAAGTGGCCGTTAAAAAAGGTGCAAAGCCCTATGATGGCAGTCAGGATTCCCGCGGGGCAACGCCTTACCTTGCGATTTACGGAATCGGTGATTCTCTGATTTATTTTATCGACCAGACAAAACACGAAGACCTTTACGAAAACCGATTTAAAGTTACCAACAATGCAACGCACTTTCCACAGGGACTTGGGCTACAGATCGTCGATCACTTTACGAACAACGTGCCAAAAGGCGAAATGCAGAAATGGTGCGATTTCTACACGAATGTTCTGAATTTCCGCGAAGCTCGCTATTTTGATATTAAGGGAAAATCTACCGGTCTGATTTCAAAAGTCATGCGTTCGCCGTGTTCATTGTTTTCGGTACCTATTAATGAGCCTAGCGATACCAAATCACAGATTCAGGAATACCTAGATGAATATAAAGGTTCAGGCATTCAGCATATAGCAATGACGACACCGCAGATTTTGCCAACACTTGAAAAGCTCAAAGCCAATCAGGTTGAGTTTCTTTCATCGCCTCCGGATACCTATTACAATATGCTGATGGAGCGCCTGCCACAGGTTAGTGAAGATATTACGAACCTGCAAAAAAATGCGGTATTGGTTGATGGCGATGCGCATGGCTACCTGCTGCAGATATTTTCAAAGAACGTTATTGGCCCGATCTTTTATGAAGTCATCCAACGAAAAGGTCATGATGGGTTCGGTGAAGGGAACTTTCAGGCACTCTTCGATGCTATCGAAACCGATCAACGAGAACGCGGTTACATTTCATAAAAGATAGGAAGTTCGCTATGTATCAGTACGCACAGGGTAAATTTACAACACAAGGCCACAAGGGTATTCCAGCCGGATGTTATGAAGAAGAACAGGGGCGCAAGGGTTTTTTTGGGCAGGTCTCGCATCTGATAAAAACCGAAGCCTCTACCAAATGGACGAATATTGCTGGGCCGTTGCGACCGCATTTGTACGACTTAGTTGAAATGAAACAGGAGAGCGGCAAATGGCAGCGGATGTTCTATAATGCCGATTTGGTAATTCATGTTTCATTCAACGACAAAACCACACTTACCAACGATAATCAGCTGAACTCGTTCCGGAATGCTGACGGCGATTTACTTTTGTTTTGCCATGCAGGTTCGGGCACAGTGTTGACGGAATATGGTTTGCTGAAATTTAAAACCGGTACCTACATCAATATGCCGAAATCGCTCCACCATACGTTTGTATTTGAAGAAAAAACTCAGTTCATTGTTATTGAATCTTTGAAAAGTTCTTATCGTGAACCCGACCGGGGAATGGTTGGCAAAAATGCGTTTTATGATCCGGCATCTTTTGGTAAGCCTGATTTGGAAGCAATGATTCAGTACAAAAAGGACAACAAAATTATTTCAAAAGAAATATTTGTAAAGCGCCTCGGCGCGGTCACTCAGTTTTCATACAACAGCTGCGTTTTTGATACAGTTGGCTGGAAAGGTGATTACTTTCCGTTTACAATCCACATTGATGACATGATGCCTATGATTTCCCACCGCGTTCATTTGCCTCCTTCGGCCCATACGACTTTCGTTGCCGATGGCTTTGTTGTGTGTACGTTTTTGCCACGACCGCTGGAAACCGATGCCGATGCGTTGAAAGTGCCGTTCTTTCACCAAAATATAGATTACGATGAAGTGCTTTTTTACCATGCAGGAAGCTTTTTCAGCCGCGATAATCTGCACGCCAACATGGTCAGTATGCATCCGGCGGGATTTCCGCATGGGCCCCACCCCAAGGCATTTGAAAACCAGGGCAAGAAAAATTTTACCGACGAAGTTGCAGTTATGATCGATAGTCAAATGCCTCTTATCGTCGACAGCGAGTTTGAATGTGTTGAACTGACAAATTACTGGCAATCTTGGATGAAAAAGTAGCGGGCAAAAACACTGTCAAGCTGGGCAAAGGTCCAGAGCGCCAGAATTTAAAAGTTATACATTAATAAATTCAAGCGCTTGCGGCATTGCGAAAAAACAAATCTAAACGGCATTTAAAAAAACTTAAAACCCGTGGTATACTGGTACCAATTATGAACGATGGTATTAGTAGCCCTCAGGGGCTTCGCGGCGAGTGGTCATTATTATTACACAGTTTTCTTGAAGAAAAAGTTGAGTCTGATCAGATAGTCGATCAAATGAAGGCTTCTGCTTTGTCTGTTGATCAGATCAAGGTAATCAAGAAGGAATTAAGCTCAAAACGCAAAAAAATGAATCAGTCAATTGAGAGAATCAAAATTAAGATTGAACAGGTCAGTAGCGTGATTGAGAATCTTGAATTGGTCGGATCCGACACTGCCGGACTGATTAAGGAAATTAATTTTCTGAATCATGAGGGCGAACAGATTTCGGAAGAAGTTTTTGCGTTGGATAACAAAATTAAAAAGTTGCACGAGTTACAGGATTTAATACCTTAATTTTTTTTGGGATCTTTCATTTTCCTGATACTTTGTTGTAAAACAATTTCTAAAATTCTGAATTCTTTTTCTGAAGGCGAATTTTGCAAAAGCATTCGTCTTAACACCGTAAAAATATTCATTTTACGTTTACTTAAGCTGATATTCATTTCACCGAGCCATTGCTTTAAAGTTTCATCCGGAAAGATGGCAGGTTTTTTCTGCTTAGCCCGAGGTTGTTGCTGGCCTTCAAACTTAGCTTTGGTCCCACCGAATACACTGCGGAAAGTGAACAGGGCCAACAGCGCGGCCTGAGCCAGATTAAGGCTGGTGTTATCGCCATAGATGGGAATAGAGCAACAATGGTTAGCATATTGGATATCTTCGGCGCTGAGGCCCCAGTCTTCTGGTCCGAATATGAGATGGATGACGAAAGGCTCGTCAGATTTTTTTGAAAACTCGGGATGTATTTCTCTGAGGTTAGTTAAAGTCATTGCCAGATCTTCAACCTGACGACCCCGACCATCCCGTGCGGTCGTCGCGATTTGAATACCTCGTGGCTCGTTTTCATAGAAATCTGTCCAACCAGAATAAACTGTGCGGTTTTGCAATGCAAACTGCCCGGTGGCGGCGGCTTTTTGACCTTCAAGAGTGATTTCACATTGCGGAGCTACGAGAATAAGTTTTGAAACTCCCATGTTGGACATTGCTCTTGAAGTTGCGCCGATATTTCTTTCATAGAGCGATCTGACGAGAACGACCCTTAAATCAATATTTCGCATAGGCGAGTTTCAAACCTTCGGAGATCTGGATTTTTTGATTCAATGTTGAAAGATGCGCTTCAATTTTTTCAGTGGGGTGGCCGGTTTTAACCGCAAGTTCAGCTAACTCGATAAAAAGGAGCCATTCGGCAGGTGCGGTTTCGATAAAATTTGAAAAGAGAATTTCGATATCGGCAACAGAATTTTTACCTTTTGTACGGAGCTCGCGGACAGTCTGGTAATAGGAAAATATTTTCTGTTGTCGGGGACTGAAGTTTGGCTTTGTAACTCTGGCTGCAACGAAATCGTCGAATTCTCCGAATGCCTGTCGATCGGCAGGACCTCCGAATACGGATTTCACGCTAGTACCGGTGAGGATATCGTAAGAGCCCCATTCGGGTAAGAAAAGTTTTTCATTGCGGTAGGTTGCAGTGGCGTTTTCAAATGACAATACAGTAGCAGCTTCACTTAACTTTAAAATATTTTTAAGAGTGCCGGTTACAATTACACCGGATTTAAAACTCAGTTTGGTGTCAGCGCCAATCTGAAGAATTTTTGAATCGGCATCGAAATGCCCGATTGGTGTGCCGTAGCCATGCGCGTGGTATTTGTTACTGTGACCCGGAATTTCTTTATCCTTAAAAGAAAGCTGGGTAGGCCCTGTGAACTGCAGATACGCAGGATTATTTTCAGTTGTTAAAAGAGTATTTTTCAGAACTCCGGAAATCTGCAGCTTGTTTTCGAGCTCGACGGTGTTGATGCTTTCGGCCTCTTTCGCGCGTTCAAGTGCCTTTACACCGCCGATTCTGAATGACATCGTCTGGGCGAGTTCTTCCAGAATATCCGATAAATGCTGAAAATCTCTGGCGACAAAAAGCTGGGGCTGAGGTTCGGTGATGTCGTAGGATTGCTTTATGCATTCAATAGAAAGTGGAATTTTTTTAACTTCGTCGGTAAGTGCGGATTTGGATTCTCCAACAGATGAAAGCAGGCCTGCGCCGAAAATCTGCGGTTTTTCAAGGTCGCCGATGAGCCCGTACTCGGCAGTCCACCAATTCATACGGGAAAGTTCTGAAGCTTCAGAGACGAAAGTCATCGATTTTGAAATGCCTTCAAGATTCCTTTCGGCGTTTACAATTTCGGCGGCATTTGAACCTGGATTTTCTTTGATGTCGGAAAGTTCGCGAATAGCCTTGTAGAGATTCAGGTCTTCTTTGCTAATAATGGCTTTTTTAGCCACTTGGGCGTATAGCCTGAGATATTCGGCGTACTGGGGGTTCACAATAATCGGCGCATGCCCCGCCGCTTCATGCACAATGTCGGGCGCCGGAGTGTAGTGCAAGTGATCGATTGAGCGCATGTCAGATGCGATCGGTAGAACGCCCAATGATTGGAGCTCCATGAATGCGGCCGGAGGAATAAAGCCACTGACCGGCATTGCCACCCAACCGAATTTTTCGAGCTGTGCGCTGATGTTCTCGATTCTTGGAATCTGTTCAATCCCGATGCCGGTTTTTTCAAGGCCGTCGAGATAACTATGGTGGGCATTTTTGCTGAGAAAACTTTTCAACTGCCTTAAGACATAACGCCAAACGGCTTGATCGAGTGCCGTATACTTTTCGTAGTCTTGGTCGACAATATACTTTTTCAGATGCATTGGCAGGTTTTTCATTGGCCTATAACCAAGCGTCTTTTTGACTTAAATAATTTTTTACGTAATCCTCAATTGCGTCTTCTAGCGACCATTCGGGTTTAGACATTCCGGCAGCCTGCCACTTTTGCATATTAGCTTCGGTAAAATATTGATATTGGTTTTTGATATTTTCTGGCATTTCCAGCCAGTTGATTTTTTCGTCTTTGTTAAGCGAAGTAAATAACGGGTGTGCCATATCGAGCCAAGTGCGGGCTTTGCCGAATCCCATATTGTAAATGCCGCTTGCAGGCTTTTTTTCCATAAGTTCCTGAATCCAACGAACTACATCTTTGACATAGACGAAATCGCGGAGTTGTTTACCGTCTTCGTACTGTGGATTGTAGGACTTGAATAAACCGAGTTCGGAAGTGGCTTCAATTTGATGATAAGCTTTGAAGGCAACACTTGCCATGCTGCCCTTTTCGTATTCATTGGGACCGAAGACATTAAAAAATTTGAGTCCGTACCAATTTAGCGGAACAGCCAGTTGTTTAGACGCCCAGCGATCCATTAACACTTTTGATTCACCGTAAAGGTTAAGCGGTTTTAACTTCTCAGAATCGAAACCATCCTCAAAGCCATTTTCGCCTGCGCCATAAGTGGCGGCGCTGCTGGCATAAACTATATTTTTCTGATTTTGTGCGCACCACTCAAAAAGTCTTTGCGAGTATTGAAAATTATTGGCAAAAAGAAAATCCCAGTTGGCTTCGGTAGTGGCCGAGCAAGCGCCCATATGAATAATCCAGGTGACGGTTTTTTTTGCCTCATCTGTCATGAGAAAGCTCCAAAGTTCGTGAGCTTCGTAAAAGCGGACATATTGGCGTTTGGACAGAAGGTTTCGGCTAGTTAAACGGACTGAATCAACTGCTAAAATATCAGAGATTCCTGTTTTGTTCAGCTGCCACACCATGGCACTGCCGATAAATCCGTTTGCTCCCGTTACAATAATCATATGGAAGAGTATCTGGCATGAGCCTTAATATGCGCAAGATTTTTCGATGCGATCTATTGGTCATTGCTGAAAAAAATACCCTAAAATGGGAACCCGTGCCTTTTAAACCCGTTAAACTGGGAGTTGATTCATTATTATTGGGCACAAAGGTTGCTGTAGAATGTCACTGTCAGTTTCGATCGGAGCACGTGTTGAAGTTGTTGGTTTCAGTTTTCATTACCGCTATGGGGTTTGTTCTGGGAATGGTCTTGGCGGGAGTCGGGGGACTTTCAGCCAAGACGTTTGATTCTATGTATTCCCGCGGTGAGGACGTCAAAAATATCGAAAATTACTGGCAAGAGACGGGTATCAATTTTCAGGAAATCGGCCAGTTGATTTCAAATGAAAAGTGTTACAGCACCGAGATTTATTTTAAGGCCTGCCTCAACACCGTAATTGAAAATGCCATTCGCTTCGAACTGAAACTTGCGACTAACAGCGGCCAGTTAGAAAAAATTCAAAAAAACGAACGTCTTGATGAAAAATCCGAAAAAGAACTCTTGCAGATGTATTCGCGAAATAGCAGCGGAGTGGATTTTGCAACTCTGGTGAATCAGCTGTTTTCGCTGGAAAAAGAAGCGCGTAAGCCTTTTCTGGCAGCACAGCTCATCAATTCTTTTCTGTCGGTTTATTTTGATCCACATACTTACATCATGCCGTCGAATTTCTACGATGAAGTGGGATCGAAACTGTCGCGATCTAAACTTTTCGTGGGAATTGCTTACGAAAAAGTAAATGGCGATTTTTTTATCAGGAAAATTTCTAAAAATTCGGATGCGGACCTGGCCGGGTTGAAAATCAATGACAGAATTGCTGAAATCAACGGATTCAATGTTAAAGGTTCATCTTACGGCGCCGTCAGTTCAATTCTAAGAAGTAAAAATTCTGTCGACTTTACATTTAAGGTGCAGAGAAATAATCGGGTTGTGAGTGTAACAGTGAAGCGAACATACCGCGAATTGAGCCATGTTCAATATAGCGAACTAGCTGCAAAAAAAAACTACGGGCTGATCACGCTGTCGAAATTTAACAGCGGCGTTTGTCAGGCTATAGGGGCTGAATTGGAAGTGGCCAAAAAGGGCCGTGTTGCAGGCCTCATCCTTGACCTACGGGATAATCCGGGTGGCCAGCTTAATGAGGCCGCCTGTGTTGCCGGACTTTTTCTCGGAAAAAACAAGAAAGCCTATTATGTCGAATATTTCGATGCGAACAAAGCCAACGAAGTTGTGTTGACCTCCGAAGAAAGAGCATACAGCGGCCCGATGGTAGTACTGGTTAACAGTGCTTCGGCTAGTGCTGCAGAACTGATTGCCGGCGGGCTGCAGGAGTACAAGCGTGCACTCGTTATCGGCGAGATGACCTTTGGTAAAGGCACTTTTCAAGAGTCTGAAGAGTGGCTGCTGAACGAAAAAATCAGTCTTTACAAAACTCAGGGGCTATATTTACTGCCAAGCCGTAATTCAACCCAATTGGTCGGAATAAAACCGAATGTTGAGCTTCACGCAGAGCTGTCGCCGGTGAAACGCGAGGGCGCAGCGTTTTTTAATCCGGTCAGTATACAAAAGAATAAGTATGCAAAACTGAAGGCAAATGAAGTCGTTGAGTTTTTCACTTACAAACAGTGTTTTGATGCGGATAATTTTGAAACTGAAGACATTTACCTGCGTGAGAGCATCCGGTATCTGAGCTGTGCACAATACAATGAAAAATTAGCCGATCGTGACACAGGCGAAGCCGCCGCCCGGGGTTTTTAGATTCGTCATTTGGCCCTGATATAATCGCGCCACGACCAACTGCAGTTGATCCTGATAGGCAAAACATCTGAGATCGTATTTAAGCTCGAGGCTGGCATTTTCGTAATCGAACGTAACTTGTGCAGGTACTGAGAGCTGTTGCGCAACGAAGTTGGCCGTAGCGACGTCTTCAAAAATTTTTCGGCTTATTGAAGCGCCTTTGTAAGCCTGCTTGCCGCCGAATGAGTTTTTCGGTTTGAAGAACAAATTCTTTCTTAGATTCCAGATAGTGTCTTTATTTTCGATAGCCATGTCATAAATTTTCAGTAAGCTTGCCGGCTTCTGAATTGCCGTCTGATTATTCCAGTCAAAAAGCCTTTGTTTGTCAGCAAGCAGAAAATATTCGAATGGATTCGGTGAGAGATTTAAGAGGCCGGCGTTGAAAAGCTCTTTGATTTTTGACGACCTTGGTTCCTGCAGGTAGAAATCGGTGTAGCGATTGTAGATGAGCGAGAAATTTTTATAACTTTCGATCTTCTCAAAGTTAAAAATCTCGGATTTTATTCCGCGATTTTTGAAGAGTTGTCGGTAGATGAGAAATTCGGCGTAAAGCCGCTGCGTTTCGGGGTTCTCATCGATGATAGCGATTGAATTATCGCTGCCGCCGCAAAGTTTCAGTTCGTTTTCGAACATTTTAACAAGCTCGGCTTCGCCGAAATTTCCAGCCGGATTCGGAAAACCCAGGAACGCATAGAGTTCAAGCCCGAGCGCCAGGAACGAGGCATTCGTGTTGATTTCAATAAGCTCGGGCTGGCCTTGCGGATTGATGTGGAAGTCGTAACTCATGCAGGCCGAATAATTCTGTGGCTGCCGTAGCTTCAATTCGGAATACTGTGAAACAAGGTTTTGTTCGCCCCAATTACGTAGGGACCAATAGGCTTTTATTTCATTCTTGATTGTTTGAATCTGCAGTGCGGAAAGTGTGATCTGAAATGGCGACAAAAGCTGGTCGGAAATGAGCGGTTCGAGTATACTGGTTTCGAGTGCTGAATATTTTTTATTTAAATAATAAACGAATCTTGATTTCAAATTCATGCTCAATTATTGTTGCCACAGCCGAGGAATTTAAACAATGAACAAAATAATTAAAATTGCGACGTGGAACGTGAATGGCATTAGAGCCAGCCACGATAAAGGCCTCAGTCAGTTTGTACAGGAACAGTGCCCTGATATTCTCTGTTTGCAGGAAACCAAAGCACACAAAGAGCAGGTAGAGCCCTCCAAACGAAGCTTGGGGTTTGAATTTGATTATTGGTCGTCAGCCGAACGAAAGGGATACTCCGGAGTAGCAACTTTTTTAAAAGAAAAGCCTAAAAAAGTTCTGACCTCAATCGATAATCCGGCTTACGAAAAAGAAGGGCGCATCGTCTGGACTCAGCACGCCGAATTTGATCTTTATAATATTTATTTTCCTAACGGCGGTTCTGGCGAAGAGCGG
>JANOJH010000620.1:0-3811 GCA_031408135.1 Bdellovibrio sp.
GTTGCGCACTTCTGGGCCAAGCAACGAAATATAGCCACCAGGGGCTGCCGTTAGATTTCCTTGGTTGACGACCGAGCCGGCGGTGCCGTCGTTGCTGAAATTAAAAAGACCTGCCATGAGATCGGCATCGCTGATATTCAAGGTTGATGCAACTAAGCCACCAACACTGACTTGCGAACCTGCGCTGAACAAAACCCCATTGGGGTTAACAATGAAAACCTGGCCGTTGGCATTCATCTGACCGAAAATCTGACTTGGGTCCTGACCGAGCACGCGATTGAGTACAATTGCAGATGCATGAGGCTGAACAAAATTTACTGATTCGCTAGCCGCGATGCTGAAGCTCTGCCAGTTGATAACTAAGTTCTGATCGTTTTGGATAACAGTGGTGATGTTTCCGGCTTGGTCAATTGTACCCGAACCAGCGGATACATTCCCGCCGGTGGGACCCGCGTAAGCCAAGGCTCCGATCAGAAAAATTGAAAGGCTTATCCAAACAGGCAATGTCTGTTTCCAGACAGGAAAGTAAATGCGGCTCATCGAGTGCTCCTATCGGATATTCGTTCGTTACATACAGAAGGATATGATGTTCAAAATTAATACAGGCATTCCGCAAACAAGCAAACAGAAAACGAATCGGTACTAAACACAAAAATACCTAGTCGGTTGTCCACTTTGATTATCCGCTCATCTGATCATTGATTAAAAAAAGGCAGCGGCGCTTAGGCAAAATATTATTGGCCCTTGTCGAAATCTGTCGAAATGGCCATTCTTGGATCAACAATATCAACAACTTAGCGCAGTTTCATTACCCCATCCATTTAACTTTAAATTTCTTAGTTTTAAGCACTGTGAGTTCGGTATTCATTACCCTGCAAGCGTCGCGGATTCTGCCCAACTGCGGGGCCCGTCGAATGCGTGAAATTGCAGCCTGCTAGTACTCGAATTTAAGTTCGCTTGAACGCTAGGAGATAACAGAATTCCGGGCGGTGGTAGATTTTTTTTTGTATTAGATCATCAGTAAATTCTGCTAAAAATTCAAAGCACCATTTAAAACAAGCGACGTCGTTGTTGAAGCGGCCACATACCCAGGTATCGTCAGATTGCTAAACACGACAGACTCAGTCGAAACCGCCGCTTCAGACGTCGAAGGGGTCGATATCAATACCCATTGATCTGAAGCGGTGCTTTCATTCAACATACGTGATACTTGAATGCTCGTGATGACGCCAGAACCATTTAAGGTCACAATGAACACTAAGTATGGGTATTGGATGGTCCCTCCAGATAGATTGATGTTATACCATGAGTATGCACTACTACTAATAGATAGTTTGGATAAAGGTTTAAAAGAATTGCCGGTGACAACCGTTCCGGAACCTGAAAAAGACAATTCTCCGTAACTTGCGGTATTTCCGCTTGATGACGCCCCAGAGTTCGATTGATTACACCCCTGCAAAGTAAATAAATATATAAAAATAATTAATATATATTTCACTGCTATTATGAATTTCTTCATGTTCTCTCCTGGTATTTCAGATACTAATCGTCACTTCGTATTAGAACATACAGTAAAAATAAATTAAAGATTGGCTCTTTATGAGATTTGCGCCTAAGGGAAATTGCGGCCCCCGCCGCAGCTGCATTTTCGGCTGGTGCATTTTCTTTTATAGCTTTGGGTGAATTTGGTGCAGACTGTTGGCGTGTATAAAATATTGCAATACACAGTTATTTTAAGGGTCCTTTATCAAGCGCCCAGGGGGCCAAAAGACCCACCGATCTAAAGTTCCAAAGTGCTGATTAATCTTGCCGCGAGGCAGGCTCAGACCGATTAACACTATTCCAGTAAGCACCGAATTCCACTGATACATCAAACTCATATTTCCAAGGAGCCAAGGTGAAAGACAAAGCCATGCTCCGACCAGCACGTTTAGCAGTCTTACTATTCGCGCTACCGGAGAGAAGGCAATTACCGCAAAGGTGCAAACCAATGCGCCTGAGATATACAGATTACTTGACGCAATTCCTTTTACATCAAAAAGCCATGGGGTGAAAAGCAACCAAGCGCCCAAGATAGCGCCGAAGACCAGATGCCACGGGAAACTTTTCCTAACAGGATACCTCGGTAAAATGGGATCTTGAGTTACTATAGCCTCCCCACCGAACCAAAATGTGTGCCAGAAAGAAATACCTGTACGTTTACTTTGCCTTAGAAATTGAACGGAGGCGGCGACTTCATCGATTGCCGGAGGAACCATCATCAACATGATGAACGAGGCCAAGAGGCATATTGAACACCACGCTCCCACTCCTATGGGTTGGAGCATCACTAAAACGATACTAACTGCTCCAGTAGGAATAATGAAGAGCCCAAATAGTATGACCATCCAGGGCATCGTTCGCCAGCGATTTCGATCGCCAATTGCTGCCGAGATCATATCTAGATAATAAGAAAGAGCTCCCAAGCCCGCATCGGAAACTGGAAACGCCTTTGAAATATCGGATTTCAGAATCGTTTCGGTTCCCGTCCCAAAGAACGGGTCCCAAACACGAGGGATATGGCCAAGTTGAAAAGCCGCAAGATACCTCGCAAGCAAGAAACCGATAAAGGCCAGTGAGATGATCGGAAGTCTTTGGCCCCAGGTCGAAGGATTGTATGACCAACCAGCCGGAATCCCATCGCTTTTGTCTGAAGTAAAAGGTTTTGATGGCGTGTAAGCGCTAGCGAGCAGAATCAAACCTCCAAAAAAAGTGTTATTAGAATAGATTGCCGATGAAGAGGTCCAAAAGATAAGAGGAGAGGCCATGAGCCAACACGCAGGTATACAATTCACCCAGCGCAACCATCTCAGCGTCGGAGCCAATGAGAGCAGCGCAATTGTTGTGATCAAAATCGCTGTGCCCAGATCGCTCCAGAACTCAAAAGCGCTTGAGGTCCCTAGTGTAAAAGGGTTTGAGATCAGCCATATTCCCAAAAATATTATAACGAGCGCCGCTGCTTTGTAGCTGTTCTCTTCAAGTGCGGA
The DNA here is from genome assembly GCA_031408135.1 of Bdellovibrio sp. Classification (GTDB taxonomy): domain Bacteria; phylum Bdellovibrionota; class Bdellovibrionia; order Bdellovibrionales; family Bdellovibrionaceae; genus Pseudobdellovibrio. The sequence goes on from JANOJH010000620.1 coordinate 3,027, forward strand.
CTCTGGCTCCAGTCCCCTAAACGGCGGCTTTTCAATTTTGTGATCGCTATACCATTTCGCTGGATTATTTTTTAGGGCAGCAATCATCTTGGGAAGCGATTCGAGAAGAGTTCTCTTTGGTTTCCACTGGAGGAATTTTTCTGAACGACTGATATCCAGATCGTAATGCTCATCTGCATAGTCAATCATCCACGGCTTTATAAAAGGTTCTCTTACTACCGGAATTCGCCCCAGAACGAACGCTCCAGTTTTTGCGACAAATTTTGGAATACGAAACGTCGGCCAAGGTTTGTTATGAAGCAATTCACCGATTCTCGCCTGAAGCATTTTATAACTTAATGGCTCATCCTCACCGAGTAAAAGTGTTAGGTCTGATGGTAACGCGGATCGTTTCTCGACCAAGAGAACGACGGCGTCGACAAGATCTTCAATATGAAGAAATGCTTGCCCGTGCCCGGCATCTCCAGGAAAGAGCATGGAACTCAACTGCTTCTCATATATGCGAGCGATATGCTGAGCTAAAGGGATCGAGTGGCAGTAATCATCATAAACGCCAGAAATCCGGAGGTTCACGATTGGCGTTGCCCGACGGTTTGCGCGAATCACCTGTTCCGCATCAATTTTGGACTGAGGATAGGGCCAGCTCGGAGCCACTGACGAGGATTCACTAATTTCTTTTCCTACTCCTACTGGAGTGTGGACTAGCATCGTGCTGGAGAAAATAAATTGCTCAACAGCAAAAAGTCGATTGAGCTCATTCAATAAAGTTTCGGTTCCACCAACGG
>JANOJH010000647.1:0-1532 GCA_031408135.1 Bdellovibrio sp.
CGCACTTTGCGGAGGGTTCAAAATCGGAGTTGAGAGCATCGAGCCGAAAACACCGCCGTTGGTAATTGAAAAAGTTCCGCCAGTAAGATCATCCGGCGTTATTTTTCCGTCGCGGCCTTTTAGCGCCAGATCACGGATTGCCATTTCGATTCCGGCAACCGAGTACTGGTCTGCGTCTTTGATACATGGAACCATCAGGCCGCGTTCAGTCGAAACTGCCATGCCGATGTTGTAGTAATTATGATATTCGATTTCCTGCCCATCAATGATGTAAGCATTCACTGCCGGGTAAGCTTTAAGGGCTTCAATAACCGCTTTTACAAAAAAGCCGTTGAAACCGAGATTGACGCCGTATTTTTCTTTGAATTTATCTTTGTATTTTGCACGCAGCTCCATGATTTTTGTCATGTCGACTTCGTTGAAAGTTGTAAGGATGGCCGCCGTGTGCTGTGCCTGAACAAGTCTTTCGGCAATTCGTTTACGGATGTTGGTCATCGGTACACGTTTGATGTCGCCCTGTTTTGACGGGCCCATCGGCATAGGAGTCGGAGTTGTTTTGGTCACAACCGGTGGCGGAGTAACTGCAGGTTTAGCCGGTTGAACATTTGACACATCGGATTTGGTTAATCGTCCACCGAGGCCTGTGCCAGCAACTGCGGAGGTATCTAAACCACGTTCATTAACAACCCTCTGAACGGCAGGAGACATATGCGCCTGTAGATCGGGATGAGTTTGGCGCGCTGGCGGCGAAGTAGACGGTGGAGGCGCTGCTGTCGGTTTAGCATCGGTATCGAGTGTGGCAACTGTTGCACCGATTTTTACGGTATCACCTGCGCTTACAAGTGTTGTCAGTACGCCGTCTTTTTCGGCGACCACTTCAACAGAAGCTTTATCGGTTTCGAGCGACATAATAACGTCATTCATTTTAACAAAGTCGCCGGATTTTTTATTCCAGCTGCCGATAACCGCTTCTGTGATTGATTCCCCGACTGCCGGCACTTTTATATCTATTTTCATTTTAAAATCCTTTTCTGAAAAAGTATTAAATTAAGCTTTAAAAACATCACTTATAATTTGTTGTTGCTCTGCGCGGTGCCGGTAAATCGAACCCGTTGCCGGTGAAGAGCGTTCCGGCCGTCCAACATAAATCATACTCAACTTCAGATTCAGCTGATTGATCAGTTCCATGAATCTGAAGAAGACGAACTGGTACGAGCCCATATTTTTCGGTTCTTCCTGTGTCCACACCAGTTTTTTGGCGTTCGGGTAAAGTGCAAAAATTTCTTTTACCCGATTTGCCGGAAACGGCGAGATCTGTTCCAAGCGAACGAGTGCGGCGCTCAGGTCGCGGGTTTTTTCGCGTTCTTCGAGCAGCTCATAGTAAAGCTTGCCCGATACAAATACGATTTTTTCCACTTTGCCGGTGTCTGAAATAAACGGATCTTTTATATTGATGCGATTGCCCGGCGTGATGCGCTCGAACTCGATGCTAGTGCTGCGCACCGTGAAGAAGACCACCGCGCTAGCGCTGC
>JANOJH010000865.1:0-1993 GCA_031408135.1 Bdellovibrio sp.
GGCAATTCGTTTCTTCCACACTTTACCTTCTACTTCTGCAATGGCATCCAAAGGACCTCCTTTATACAACACCTGACCTTTGTTGATGATGGCCATGTCTGTACAGAGTTCTTTTACATCTTCCACAATATGAGTTGAAAGAATGACGATTGTATTTTCACCAATTTCAGAAAGTAAATTCAGGAAGCGATTGCGTTCTGCAGGGTCAAGACCGGCAGTTGGTTCATCTACAATGATAAGTTTAGGATTGGCAAGGAGAGCCTGGGCAATTCCAAAGCGCTGCTTCATACCTCCTGAGAAGCCGCCCAGATTTTTTTCACGCGATGCCCAAAGATTAGTTTTGTGGAGCAAGGCATTCACCACCTCTTTTCTTTCCTTTTTATCGACAATGCCTTTCAGTACGGCAAGATGATCCAACAATGTAACGGCATCGACTTTAGGATACACTCCAAACTCCTGTGGCAGATAGCCCAGCACCTTGCGCACTTCTTCCTTTTGGGTCAGCACATTAATGTCACCCATTTGAATGGAACCACTGTCCGCCTCTTGCAAGGTGGCAATAGTCCGCATGAGTGAAGATTTGCCAGCTCCGTTGGGCCCGAGCAAACCGAACATGCCTTGGTTGATGGTGAGGTTTACATCTTTTAAAGCTTGCACTCCGTTGGAGTAAGTTTTGTTGAGGTTTTGGATGATGAGTTGCATGAAGACTGGTTTAATGTATTGGAATTTTATAATTCAAAATTCCACCTGCCTGCCGGCAAGGCAGGAGTTCAAAATTGGTGACGAGTTAATTTTGAACCTTGAACCATGAATTTATTGGGGTGAAAATAAAAAAAGTAATCCGGATTGGGATCACTTTTGATAAAGTTTAAAAAAGAGTTGAAGCCTACATCACCACATTCACAATTCTTCCAGGCACCACAATTACTTTTTTAGGAGCTTTGCCCTCCGTCCACTTCATTACAATTTCAGACGCCATCACCAGTTTTTCGATGTCTTCTTTTGGCATGTCCAACGCGAAGTTCATCTTAGCGCGAACTTTACCATTGATGGAGATGGGGTACTCAAAAGCATTCTCTTTCAAGTACTCTTCCTTGAATTCAGGGTAAGAGGCCTCCAGAATAGAAGTTTTATGACCGAGCTTTTCCCAAAGCTCCTCTGCGATGTGCGGAGCAAAAGGAGACAGGGTGATCACTAATGGTTCTAGAATAGCTCTCTTATTGCACTTCAATGAACTCAATTCATTGGCGCAAATCATGAAGGCACTCACGGAAGTATTGAATGAGAAGTTATTAATGTCTTGTTCCACTTTCTTGATTAGATTGTGAAGCACTTTTAATTCTTCACGAGTGGCTTCTGAATCACTTACTTTTAAGTTACCTGCCGCATCGTGGAATAAATTCCAAACACGTCTTAAGAATTTGAATACGCCATCAATACCGCTCGTGTTCCATGGTTTGGATTGCTCCAATGGGCCGAGGAACATTTCATACATGCGCAGTGTGTCTGCTCCGTAATCACTTATGATTTGATCAGGGTTGACCACATTGAAATACGACTTACTCATTTTTTCGATGGCAGAGCCGCAGATGTATTTGCCTTTGCTTGGATCACTTGTTGGATTGCCATCCGCATCTTCTAGGATAAATTCGGCATTAGCAAAATCGGGTTTCCATTTTTTGAAACCTTCAGTATCAAGTTCTAAACCACTAACTATTGATATGTCTGCATGAAGGCCGTCACCACTTAACGAGTCTGGACGAGTTGTGATAGTTCCAACCTCCTCTCCGATTTCAACGGATTCAATTTTTAGCAACTCTGCTATTCTTTCGGTTATGAATCTAAATGATTCCCCTTTTAACATTCTATCTCGAATGGTCTTAGAAATGAAAACTTGCGGCAATTGCTCATTTGATAAACCCGAATAAGAATAGGAAAGTCGATAGACAAATCTCGAATCACCCGTAATCTTCCCTTGATTAATCAACTTCTT
>JANOJH010000687.1:0-9095 GCA_031408135.1 Bdellovibrio sp.
GGAATACCCTCAGGTTAGGTAAAAACTATTTTGTTTACAAGACCAGTTTGGTAACTCCCACAGTGGAGATATTGATAATTTATGAGCTTGATTCAGGGCGGACTTTGGTAGAGACTTATCACTTTCTTTCATGGTTTATGGTAGCAGTATTCAAAGGATTTGCGCGTTGTCCTTTCTGTGTATGCTTCTATCCAACTGCAGGTTGTGGCGTTGCTACTCGAGACTTCGTTGTATCCGTCTCTTCCATAAAGTTTACCGTTGAGCCCCGATTGCACAAATGAAAACAATGTCCTATTCAACCTATGCCTGTTAGTAAAATCTGCTGTTCGTCTTTTCAGACTGTCCCAGTCATGGCATTCTTTTGCCTTTAAAACTGCTGCAACAAGTAGATCTTTTAAGATAGTTTTAATTTCACCTGCCGGTTATTGACCCCACGTACGACGATAAACTCGCCTCGTCAGCGTCACCCCGGCCAATGCTAACCCGCCGGCGGCAACACCAACCAACGCATTGAGCATTGAAGATGTCAGTACCTGCAACACCCCGCCGATAACGGCCACGCTCCCCGCGCCTTGCGCTAGACCTTCAATGAAATGATACGCCACTGGGATGCCATGAATGAGGATGCCACCACCAACCATAAACATCGCGGCAGTGCCGACGATGGAGAGTGTTTTCATCAGATACGGCGCGCCCTGCAAGCAAGCGCGACCAATTAAATGTTGTATTTTTGTCCATGGATGTGTGCCTGGTTTTTGCGCTAAATACAATCCTGCGTCGTCGAGTTTAACGATGCCCGCCACCAGCCCATACACACCCACAGTCATGATCATTGAGATACCGGAAAGAACGACCACTTTATTCATAAAGTTTGCCGAGGCGACGGTGCCTAACGTAATCACGACGATTTCTGCGGAGAGCACGAAGTCAGTACGTACTGCTCCTTTGATTTTTTCTTGCTCGAATGCCACCAAATCAATCTCAGGATTTGCTACCGCGGCGATCAGTTGGTCGTGATGAATTTTGTCTTCTTCTTTAGAATGCAGAAAAGCATGGGCGATTTTTTCAAAACCTTCAAAGCACAAGTAGAGGCCGCCCAACATCAACAACGGCACGATTGACCAGGGCGCCAGCCAACTAATAACAAGCGCCGAGGGCACTAAAATCAATTTATTGATGAATGAACCTTTAGCTACCGCCCACACCACCGGCAACTCGCGCTCGGCGCGGATTCCGGAAACTTGTTGAGCGTTCAAGGCGAGATCATCGCCCAATACGCCCGCCGTTTTTTTGACGGCGACTTTGGTCATCACTGCTACGTCGTCCAGCACAGTAGCAATGTCATCGAGCAAAACTAAAAGACTTCCACCTGCCATGTTGTTTCCTTTATCAAAAGATCTAGCACATGGCATGTTGCCACAACCGTGAACCTCACTGCAACTTTTTCCCAACTCTCTCGGTATGGCGGGGGCTTATGTCTTGAATGGCGAAAATAGACTTGAGTTCGCAGCCGAGCGACAAAATAGACAAGGAGTTTTAGTCTTTAGAAATCAAGATCTAAAATACTTTTCAAACTTTATTTTTTAGCTCTAAAATGCTGTTCTCTGCTCTTAAAAAAGTCGGGACTGCCCCAAGTTTCAGTTCTTGATTCATATAGGAGTTTTGTGCGAGCGACATATACCCATTTCGTGAACTTATCTAAGTTGCCTGCCAAAGCAGCTGCTAAAACAATCGTGATGGCAAAGTCTGTTAGTTTATCGAAGTTCAAGTTGGCCTCCTTTAAAGGCAATTTGTTTTTGCTCAAATCGAGTTAAAATATTCACAATAGAGTTCCGATTCCAAAGTTTTGTGGCTCTGGGGCGAATTTTTTTCTCATTCAAGGTATCTGAAATTCTATTAGGGTTCGTGTTCAACTTCCAAAGCCGATAGATCAGCATGAGATTTTCATACTCTTTTGGATCGGGTACGGCGGCCTTGTCGCGCAGCTCAACCCCGGCTTTGATTAAATTATCGCGGATGACTGATTTGGCTTTACCAGTCTGCTTTGAAATATCAGCCAATGAGAGGTCTTTATTGTAGAGCTGAGCGTATGAATCAATAATTGCTTGCTTATCATACTCAAATAGTTCAATCTTTTTATGTACTTGGAACAATTCGGGTAACCTGTGAAACAGGCTACCAAATTTCTTTCTTCTCAATTTTCATCATCATCTTATTAAATATTTTTTCATAAAAGGGCTAATCTCGCGAAGACCCTTTGGCACATCGGGGTTCTGATATATAAATTCAAAAAGATTCTTTTTCACCATTTGATCAAACGGCAGCAAGACCAGCGCCTTCTCCCAAACTTCTTTGGCTTCTTTATATTTTTTAAGCTCAAAATAGGCCGTGCCCTGGTTATTATAAGCTTCGTTTAAATGAAATTTATCTTCCGAAGGATAGTTGTCGATTGCTGTCTGATAAAACACAACGGCTTTATCGTAGTCTTCGTCCGCGACGGCCTCAATACCTAAAATATAATTAGTGCGCGGGTGCTTTGGGTTCAGTTTAATGGCTTCACCTAAATACTCCCGTGATTTATTCATATCAAAAAAAGACCAGCAAATACCAAAACGACAAAGTATCTCAGCCGTGCGGCCCACCTTTTCTTCGGCTTGCTGCATAAAACGAAGTGCCTCATCAAGCTTACCCTCTTGCGCTGCACACATGGCAAAGATGATATCTTTAAAAGCCTTCTGGCAGCAAAATTTAAATTTCTTTGTGGAAGCACACGGGCAAGGTGAATACGTTTCAGGAGTAAAGGCTTCCAGCTCTTCTTGCTCGACTTCAGAAATAGGCTCAAAATCATCCGCCGGCGGCGGGCCATTTTTAGACTGCCTAAATTGCCGGAATGAATCTTTAAATGACTGCGTAAATGGTCTTAAATCCTTAGTGGGCAGCTCTTGCAGGGGAATCTTCAAGCCTTTACAGATCGCCTGAAAAGTTTCAGCAAAAGGATCTTTTTTCAGAGTAAGAATCTGCATAGGCCAGGTGTTAGACTTAGCGTGCGCCGCTTTTAATATATTTAAAATTTTTGACGAAGCCGGTAAATCAATTGAAATTTCCTGTCCGAAACAGAACTCAGAATAGGCGTCAAGCAGAACATACACATTACAGTTTCCGTCTTGAATAGTTTCTATTTCTTCCCGGTGAAGAATCCAGGCTTGATTGGGTGCTGTGAAGTTTAAAGGTGATTTTGTCATTTATTTCTATTTTTTTCTGATGGCATATAAACCTCTTTTATTTTTTCTTCACCTTATCTGTTTTCTTTGTTGTGATTTGCTTTGCAAGTTTATCAAAATCGCCTGTCGGATTATTAGCCTCAATTTGCCGGCGCTTCACTTCAAATTTTTCAAATTCATTTTCAGCATGCTCAAGGGCCATTTTCTGAGAGATTTTACCGGCATGGGTCAGGATGTTTTTTTCATTAAATTGCAAGAACCCGTTTAGCTTTTTAACCCAGTTCGCCATATACATAGGTTTTCGGCTCAAGGCCTGGTCTTCGGCATAATCTAAGTACATGGTTATGATGCGATTCAGGGCTGTAAGCTCTTCTTCGTTTAAATAATTTTTTGCAATTGATACATCCGCCTTACGGATTGGCCCATGCGGAGAATTCTTCCAGGTGGTCAGGCCCATATTCTTTTTTGAAGCATCCGCGCGGGCCTTAATCACCTCGGCAGCAGTTTTACCGTGAGTAGCCCAGTGCAATTTATTTTGAACTGTGGCATAGAACTCTTGTGTGACATCGGCACTTCCATCGTAATCAATGCTCGTGGCATAAATGTCGGTAATTTTTTGATAAAACCTTCGCTCAGAAGCGCGAATATCTCGGATGCGAAGTAAAAGTTCGTCAAAGTAATCTTGACCGATGGATTTACCCTCTTTAAGCCTGTCATCATCCATAACAAAACCTTTGACCAGCAGCTCTTGCAATTGAGCTGTGGCCCATTGACGGAACTGGGTTCCCCGGGGGCTTCTGACTCGATAGCCGACAGCTAGAATTGCTTCAAGGTTGTAATGCTTAAGGCTTCGGCTGATCTGTCTTTTACCCTCATTTCGAACTTGTAAGTATTCCTTACAAGTTGCCTCGTCAGTGAGTTCGCCCTCTTCATAAATAGATTTTAAATGCAGGGTAATATTTTGCGGAGTCGTCTGAAAAAGTTCAGCAATAGCGGCTTGGGTGAGCCAAACACTTTTATCTTCGAACCGAACCTGGATTTTAGTTTGACCGTCGTTTGACTGAAATAAAACGATTTCGCTTTTAGGAAGTTGGTTTTTCATGTTGTCCTTTCTAGTGAGGATAGGCCAAAACAATCGTGATGGCAAAGTCTGTTAGTTTATCGAAGTTCAAGTTGGCTTCCTTTAAAGGCAATTTGTTTTTGTTCAAATCGAGTTAAAATATTCACAATAGAGTTCCGATTCCAAAGTCTTGCGGCTCTGGGACGAATTTTTTCTCATTCAAAGAATCCGATTGAACAGATAGGCGTAAAGAAATCTACCCATAACCAAAAATTCACTCTCTTGATCTGGATATCAAAGAAGCAACTATTTACTGTTCAATGGGCTTGGTAAAAACCGATTCTCACGACTTCTGCGTGAAGCGTACCAAAAAACCAAGTTCTTCCAAGAATCACCACACTGCGCTCGTTTAATTATTTACCCGAAACACCCCTCTAGATGCCGACTCTATACACATAAAATTGTGCGTTAAAACAACTTCCTAATTGACTCGATTCATGCGCCCATCTAGGTTGATGTAAATTTTTCGAAGGAGAACCCGATGAAATTATTAACACTCTTAGCGACCATTTTAGTGTCTGTTTCTGGCTTTGCGTTTGAAGATGGAACTTACAATTGCGGAAGCCGCGAAAACTTTCAAGAAAACATCTACAAAATTAAAACATTAACGATTGATGGTATTCAACTACCCCACTTAGATGTAACTCGCCATTTCTATAAAGACCCAAACGATCCAAAATCAGAAGATCGCACTTATCACGTTCAGGGTATTGCCAATCATTATACAGATGATAATACTCATGAAGTTTTAATGCTCGGTAATATGACGATCGAACTTGAATCCGGCAAAATTAACTGTAAGAAATAGTTAGCCCCGAGAGATTGAATGATTTCTTTCAGTCTCTTTGCTATTCAGTTAAGCTAAATAACTCTCCGTTTTTCCAAGCATCTCATTTCCTCAGTGCCGGGCGTATTGGGCTTTTTAGCTTTTGCGGCGTTGAGAGGAGTTTTTTAGTGAAGGCATTTTCTGAATCTCTATCGACGGGCGGTTTAAAACTAGATCGGACACCCGTTGAAATATTACAGATCAATATTGGCCGCCTGTGTAATTTGGCCTGCCATCATTGCCATGTCGATGCTGGACCTAAGCGAACTGAAAATATGGACTCCGCAACAGTAGATAAAGTCATCGAGCTTCTCGAAAGGTCAAAGACCATTCATACAGTTGATCTCACGGGCGGCGCTCCAGAACTCAATCCGCATTTTCGTCGTTTGATCACAGCTTCCCGACAACTTAAGAAAAAAATTATTGATCGTTGCAATCTAACAGTTCTTTACGAACCCGGTCAGGAAGAGACAGCCTATTTTCTAAAGGAAAATGGCGTTCATATTGTGGCTTCGCTTCCGTGCTATTCCAAAAAAAATGTTGAACAGCAGCGAGGGCATGGCGTTTTCGATAAAAGTATCGAAGCGCTTAAGCTTTTTAATAAACTTGGCTATGGAAAATCTGATTCAAGCCTGAGGCTCGATCTTGTCTACAACCCAACGGGTCCGTTTATGCCACCCTCACAAGAAAAGTTGCAACAAGACTACAAGACAGAACTGAAAGAGTTGTTCGATATTGAATTTAACGAACTCTTCACCATCACAAATATGCCGATCAAACGCTTTCTAAAGGACCTCGAACGTTCCGGTAAGCTTTCAGAGTATATGGAGCTATTAGCAAACAGTTTTAATCCGACAGCGGCAAAGGGAATTATGTGCCGCAGTTTAGTTTCAGTCGGTTGGAATGGTGAAATCTTTGATTGCGACTTCAATCAAATGCTTGAACTCCCCCTGGGGGCAGGACGAAAAACACTTTGGGATTTAAATTCATTTGATGAATTAGAAAATAAACCAATTACTTTTGCAAATCACTGCTATGCATGTACCGCAGGAGCTGGAAGCTCTTGTGGTGGCGCATTGGTGTAAGGAAGTCGTGTCGCAGACACGCGAAAGGACTAACAATGGAGCAACCAATTCAGGGACTGGACAGTGTTAAAGAATATTACGGTAAGGTTCTCAAATCGAGTCAGGATCTCAAAACCAGCGCCTGCTGCACAGTGGAAGCCATGCCCGCACATTTGCGAGAGATACTTCGCGATATCCATGACGAAGTAAAAGATAAGTTTTATGGCTGTGGCTCGCCAATTCCCCACGCGCTGGAAGGCAAGACTGTTCTTGATCTTGGCAGCGGCACAGGACGAGATTGTTTTATTCTCTCAAAACTTGTTGGCCCCAAAGGGCAAGTTATTGGTGTCGATATGACAGATGAACAGATTGCAGTTGCGCAAAAGCACGTCGATTACCATACAAAGAAATTTGGTTATTCGACGCCAAATATGAAATTCATCAAAGGATATATAGAGGACCTCGAAAGCGCGGGGATAAAAAGTTCTTCCATAGATCTCGTTGTTTCTAATTGTGTTATCAATCTGTCTCCTAGTAAAGAGCGCGTGTTCTCAGAAATTTTTCGCGTGCTAAAACCTGGTGGTGAACTTTATTTTTCAGATGTGTTTGCGAGTCGAAGAATTCCTAAAGAGCTCGCTCAAGATGATGTGTTTGTTGGTGAATGTCTGGGTGGCGCTTTGTATACTGAAGATTTCAGGCGAATGATGGCAAAACTCGGATCACTTGATTATCGACTCATGAGCCGTTCCAAAATTGCTCTTCTCGATGCGGATATTGAGCGGGCCGCCGGAAAGATTGATTTTTATTCGATGACGGTAAGAGCCTTTAAACTAAATCTTGAAGACCGTTGTGAAGATTACGGTCAGGTGGCTATTTACATAGGTGGAATTCCTAACTGTCCGAATCTTTTTGTCCTTGATGATCACCATGTCTTTGAAAAAGGAAAGCCCATGGCGGTCTGTGGAAATACCGCCTTAATGCTACAGGGAACACGTTATGGAGAACATTTTAATATCATTGGTGATACGACAAAACACTTTGGACTTTTTGATTGCGCGCCAGTGAGTGCTGCAAATCAGAACGATGCCGCCGTCGGTACTTGCTGCTAGGAGATATTCATATGATCGGAATTATCGGAGGAACCGGACTTTATAAAATCATCAGTGTGGGACTCTCGGTGATCATTCCAATTGGCGACGGCGATGAGACATGGAAAAGTCTTCTTCCTGATTTGTGCTCTTTGGATCAAGATGACGAAATTGTTTTTGTATCTCCTGAGGCTGAAGTGTCTGAATTAACTGTCGAACTATCGCGAGTTGGAATCCGAACTCCTTGTCGATGGATTCAATCAAGTCAGGGAAGAGCCAAGCAACTGAATCTTGGTGCCAAAGAAGCAGGAAATGAAAATTTATGGTTTCTTCATTGCGACTCAAGGATTTCGAGCGCTGGCGTTAAGAATCTGAAGGCTTCAATTTCAAAAAACACTAGGCAGATTCTATTTTTTAATCTTAATTTTTTAAATGATGGCCCGCGACTCATTTCTATCAATGAAATCGGAGCTTGGATTAGGTCTCGGGTGTTGCGATTGCCTTTTGGGGATCAGGGCTTCTGCCTATCTAAAGTGACGTTCGCGGATCTAGGTGGCTTTGATGAAAGTGCGCCCTATGGTGAAGACCATCTTCTAATCTGGAAAGCACATCAAAAAGGAATTCCGATTAGCTGTTTAGGAAGTGGCCTCAAAACAAGTGCCAGGAAATATTCCCAGCAGGGCTGGTCAAAGACCACTGCTCGGCATGTTGCTCTTACTTTTCGCCAGGCGATTCCTGAATTGATTCATATGCTTCGAGGTCGGAGGTCATCATGAGTTTGACCGGTGTGCTCGCCATTTTTGTTAAGACGCCTGAGTTTTCTCAAGTAAAGACCCGTCTAGCAGCTGGCATCGGCCAAGAAGGTGCTCTTCTTTTCTATAAGCAAGCGCTTGAAGCTACGGCCGCGCTTTCGCGTCAGGTGAAAATCGACCTCGCGGATTTAAATGTGGTTTGGGCAGTTGCCGAAGAGCTAGGGCTAAAGTCGGAACGTTGGAAGGAATTTGGTACTGTCTTTCAGGGCGAAGGCGGTTTGGGTCAGAAACTTCACACTGTTTATGCTGAACTTCTGAGTCGATACGATTATGTGGCCTTTATCGGGGCTGACTCGCCCCATATCCCCAGCACCGAAATCCTGAAGGCAATAATGCTTACAAAAAAATACCGAAATGAAAAATTCATTATCGGAGAAACATTTGATGGTGGATTTTATTTCTTCGGCGGAGGAATACCGCTCCCAAAAAATGTTTGGACCAACGTCGAATACAGTTCTGAGCGTACAGCTCAACAATTGGAGTTAGAGCTGAAAAAGTTTGGCAGCATTGAAAAGGTTGAAAAGAATTTCGATATCGACACTATTGAGGATCTTCATAGTTTATCCCAGTGCAAGACTCGTTCACTGCCGGAGCAGGCCAAACTAATTGAATGGGCCAGGTCTATTAAGTGAAGTGGAACGATCGAATTAAGTCATTTCTATTTGCAGCAATGGTAATACCCACCACCAGTTAGACCGATTGAAAAACTGAGCAGGTTACGGCTTCGGCGAAGGGTCAATATCTTCAAGAGTTTTAACTTTCGGTATTTTAGTTGTAAAAATTTAGACTCGATCTTGCAGTTTTCAAATTGAGTTTTGATCAAATCAAACATTAATGCTGCCTTACAGACGACTCACCGTGATAGCAAGCTTGTCCTCCCTTGGGTATTTAAGAGGTATTTTTGATATTTCTTTTGAAGGTAAGACTTCGTTTGGCTCGGGTTTTATACGGAATTAGACCCAAA
>JANOJH010000701.1:0-30294 GCA_031408135.1 Bdellovibrio sp.
GAGCTGACATCAGTTTTGGTGCGCTAGATGGTAGACCCATGTGTTCCAGAATTTTCTTGATGATCTTTGATCTTCAATCGCAGCAATGATTTTGATTTGACCTTTGCATTTTGGACAGATTGTGATGTCGATGTTAAACACCCGCTTCAGTAGCCTGGCCCAGGATATTCTTTTTGCTGGAACAATTTGTTTTCTATATTGGTAGTGTGGACCAAGTACTCCGTGGAATCTGGTCAGATGTACGCGTGGTCTGGGAAGGCCACAAGTTTTTCGATAAACTCAAGGCTAGTCATCTTAATCGCTGTAGTTCCATCATCCCAAGGTTTTTTGAATTTGTAGATGACTTCACCTCTGGCGTTAAGTGATAGCCGTTCTTCATTGATTGCGGGGCGCGCGATGTATCTGCAGATTTTTTCAAGCTTTTCGCGTTCATGGGCTTTTGTGGCAAAGCCTGCGTGCATGGAAAAGCCAGAGTTCTTCACAACCAGGTGGTCACTGCTGTGCTGATCTAAGGGCGCCAATCAATCGGAAAATTTGTCGCTATGCCCTATTTGAATGATTAGCCAATGATCACTTTAATAAAAATTACTTGGGTTCGCTCTTTTGCGACCACAAAAAACCGAGCAGGGCCACCACAAAAACAGCAAAGCTTATCTTTCCGGCGGGGGGGATGCTTTCCGTTAAAAAAAGAAATGCCGAACTGAGCAGCATCATCACCGTTGCCAGCACTTTATATTTCCGCCGTATAACGTGATTTTTCTGCCAGTCGATAATCGGCGGACCCAAAATCCGGTGGTTCAGCAGCCATGCATGAAATTTGTCTGAGCTTTTGTTGAAACAAATCGCCGTCAGAATCAGGAATGGCGTCGTTGGAAGCAATGGAACAAAAATTCCGACAACACCCAGCAGCAGGAAGAAAAATCCGATGGTTAAATAAAAATAGCGTTTTAAACCGGCCTGCATAGGTTAAGGATATCAAAGCTTCTCAATTTAAGACAGAGGGCAAATTTAATTTATCGGGGCCCGAAAAGCTCCGATAAATGGGCACGGCAAGACCTGCCGATTGAAGATATTTCTTGCTGGGAAATATTAAACCCACTAACATTTAAAAATGAAAAAATATTTTTTACTCTGCATAATAAGTTTATTCTCATTAATTGGTTTGGCTAAAGAAATAGGCAAAGTCGTGATTGCCAAAGGGGACTCGACCATTATCCACCAAAAAATAGACAACAAAGCGAAAATCGGCGGCGCAGTGTCAGAGGGCGATGTTATCGTAACTCCGCTCGGTGCTTATTTAAAAGTCGTGATGCAGGACCGCAATATCCTCGTTATTCCTGAAAACTCGAAACTTTCAATAGATGAATATGTTACGGCAAAAGATAAGAAAAGTGTCGTGATGTCGGTTGAATATGGCTCGGCAAGGCACGTGCTTAAGCAAAAATACGTTAAAAAGAATGAAAAGTATGAAGTTCGTACTCCAACGACAGTGGCGGGAGTTCGCGGCACGGATTTTCTGACGATATTTAAAAAAGATTCGACGGAGTCGGTCATTTGTACACTTGAAGGTCAGGTCAGTCTTGATCTGTTAAAAGGCGGAGTTGCCGAACAAAAACCGGTGTTGGTTGCGGCCGGCCATTTTGTGCGGGTGAAATCCGGCGACAACACCCCGCAAATCATCGAAACCGATAAAGCTTGGCTCGACAAAGCATTAGAGACCCACAGTTTAGAATAAGCTGGGTTCGCCTTTATATTTGACCTTTAAAAACAGCCAAGACATCATACAAGCCGAATATCGGACAGGAGTTTGTTATGATAAAAGCCGCTTTAATTTTGTTCTGTTTTTCATCTGTTTATGCTGCTGAACCAAGCTCGAAAATCCCGGCTAAACGTGAATTCCCGCTAAGCACGAAAGTAAATCCCTGCGAAAACTTCCATAAGTATGTCTGTTCCGAAGCCGAAGCCGCTTTTAAACTCCGTGAAGATCGCAGCCGCCACACTTTCTCATTCAGTGATTCTTCCGAAAGAATTTTAGAAGCTAAAAAAAGTTTTTTCGCCGATATCGGCAAGCAGAAAAATCTCAGTCCGCGTTCACTGCAGATTAAAGACAACTACATGGCCTGCATGCAGGAAAAATCCGGCGCTGTAAATGAAAAGACGGCTCTTAAAAAAATGCACACCGAAATCGATGGGCTGAAAACCCCGGCTGATTTCGCAAAATATCAGGTTCAGCAAATTGCTAAAGGCCGAACTTCATTTGTTAGTTTTGACGTTTATTCAAATCAGGAAGAGCCCTCGATTAACGATATGTACATCAATGTTGAGTTGATGAACCTTCCTGAACATACGTATTATGAGAATGCTGAACTGATGGCGGAGTATAAAAAACTTATTGTTGATTATTTCAAAATTGCCGAGCCGAAGGCGCTGGAAAATCAGTTGATTGAGCGGGCAGATAAGCTCATCGCGTTCGAGCGAAGTTTCGTTAAGATTTATCCGCACCCTGAAGTCAGAAGACAGCGCTGGTCTGAAAAACGTCAGGAAAGTCAGTCGGACTTTCTGAAAAAATATCCTTCACTTTCCATGAATGAATTCTTAAAACAAACGCCTCAGAAAATCTGGGTGCAGAACTCACTGCCCGAAGCGCTTGAATTTTATAATAACTCTCTGGCTGCTGAAAACTTGGCAGTTCTGAAAGATTTTTATAAGTACAGTGTGGGTAGCACTTTAATCGACGACAGCAATCCGGATTATTTTAACAAGCAGTTTACTTTCGGTAATAAATATTTAGGCGGCCCGGTCGTCAGATCTGTCCGGCATGAACGCTGCACACGCAAAGTCATGAACACCTTCCCGAAGGAAATAGACCAGTTACTGATGCAGAAACTCTTTCCGAATTTTCCAACCGAAAAATTCAAACTCGTGGCCAGCAAAATCCGCGAAAGTATTATTCAGGGAACCAAAAACAACAATTGGTTAGAGCCGGAAACGAAAGCCAAAGCTATTCTTAAAACCGAAAAAGCCAAATTGTATCTTGTAAAACCTGAAACCGAAAAAGAATGGGATTTCATTGCAGTTAAAAAATATTCGCAGAATGATCGCATTGCCAATGCGGAACTGTTCGGAAAAACCGTACTTGCAAAAAAACTGAAAAGCCTTAAAACCGGTGCCAATCTTGAAGCCTGGGATATGGGGCCGCTAACAGTTAATGCTTACTACGATCCTTCAGCAAACAAATTTGTTATGCCGATGGGTATTTTGCAGTATCCGTTCTTCAATGCTGAAGGTGATATTATCGAAAATCTCGGGGCCGTGGGTGCGGTAATCGGTCATGAACTCGGGCATGGCATTGACGATCAGGGTTCACGATACGATGAAGCCGGTAAATTGAAACAATGGATGACCATGAAAGACTTGAAAGAGTTTTCAAGTCGCGGTTACAAGATGATTGATCAGTTTAACAAAGCCGGTCACAACGGCGTTCTGACTCTCGGTGAAAATATCGGAGACCTTGTGGGGCTCACATTTGCTTATCAGGCGGCCTTTCCGCAAAATAAAGTCAGCGTTGAAGATCAGAAAAAGCTTTTCATCGCTTATGGCCGCTTGTGGTGCGGAGTAGCTCGGCCAAAAGCCGAAGAGTCTCAGCTAAAAACGGATCCGCATGCTCTTGGTTGGGCCCGTATCAATGAACAGGTCAAACATCAAAAGGCATTTGCCGAGGCCTTTGGTTGCAAAAAAGGCGATAAGATGACTCTGTCCGATGATGATCGCATCAAAATCTGGTAAGTCGTGCAATGAGTGACGTAACCGTACTCTTGTTTGGCGGCAAATCCGAAGAACGGCTGGTTTCGGTGGCTTCGGCGCAGAATCTGGCTGCTCAGTACGAGTTTTCTGAACTTATTTTTCAGGATAAAACCGAAAAAATATTCAGAATACCCAAAAACGAATTATTCGCGCATCAAGATGTTTTCCGAAATGAATTTGTTCCGAAAAGTACCGCCGTGGCAGAATCCCTTCCAGCGGCTATGGATCTCTTCAGAAAAAAAACCGTCTTTCTCGGCTGGCATGGCGCTCATGGTGAAAACGGCGAAATTCAAAAACTTTTTGAAGCCGAAAAAATTCTCTTCACCGGATCAGGTTCCAGTGCCAGCAAGGCCGCGTTCGAAAAAAATCTGGCAAAAGCAATTATCCTGAACGCGGGCATTAAAGTACCGGATGAACTCAAATTTAAAACCACTGAAATTAAAACCCTAAAGCCGCGTTTTGAAAAATTTCTGAAACAGCACGGTAAAGTGGTATTTAAGCCGATTGGCAGCGGTTCCAGCTACGGCTTGCACATTGTGGCAAATGAAGAACAACTAGAAAAAGCCTTGGCGGCAATTTCGCTGGATGCTTTTGAACATTATCTGCTCGAAAACTTCATCACCGGCCGCGAATTAACCATCGGGGTTGTGCAGGATGGTGAAGAGCTGATCTCGCTTCCGGCATCTGAAATTATTGTTGAAGAAGGGCACTCGTTTGATTATGCAGGCAAGTATCTCGGTACGGCCGCACAAGAAGTAACGCCTGCAAACCTCACATCTCGTGATCTTGAAAAAGTTCAGCGGCTGGCAATCGACGCCCACATCGCGCTCGGCTGTTACGGCTATTCGCGAACCGATATCATCCTGACCAATGATAAGCCCGTTTTTCTTGAAACCAATACGCTACCGGGGCTTTCCAAGCCTTCATTTATTCCGCAACAACTCTTAGCGGCCGAGATTCCGTTCCGGCATTTTATAGCCGCCCAGCTCCAGCTTGCGCAGTTTCGTTATTCCGATTAAACTGGGTCGATGAATCAAATAGATAATTATTTCCGAAAATGCAGTAGCTGCAAAAAAGAAATCGGCTTCAAAACAAAATACTACGAGTGCAGCGTTTCGACATGCACTGGTCAGCGTACCGGCTATGTTTTTTGTTCGGTCAGTTGCTGGGAAGTTCATTTGCCCGGTGCCAAACACCGGGATGCCGGTGCAATCGAAAAGCTATCGCCAGCGAGCGCGCACACTCATGTGGAAGCGGCTGGACCGAAACGAATAATCGTTTCAGGTAATTCGCCGTCAGTGGCGGTAGGCGGGAAAAAATCTTCGATGATGAGCAATGAAGTTCTGGTTGTTGTTTCTAAAATGAAGCAATACATCCGCGACATAAGCGAATTTAATACTGCCGAAGACGTCAACCAGCTGCTTTCAGAGATTATTCGGGCGGAATGTGACAAGGCGATAGCCAAAGCCCGTGCCGATGGTCGCAAAACCGTGATGGCCAGGGATTTTAAGCAATCATAGATCCTGATTTTAGCACCGCAACGCATCATAATAAATTTATTTTTCTGCTTAGAAAACAGTTTGAACCATAAGAAACTCTTATAATCGATGTAAATTTTCATTATTTTCAGCACCAGTTGGGTCGTACTTTTGATCTGGACCCACTTTGGAACCCCCAAGTTCTGACAGAAGTTTTCACTTTTTCAGTTTCCGCTAAGTTCCTGAAATTCCAACAAAAAATAATTTTGATTTTGGTTCCATTATGGGTTTGAATTCAGCCCGTTAGGCAATACGCCTTCCGAAATTTACAAAATTACCTAAGGAAAGAGGGAATTATGAAATTAGCATCTTTAATAGCATCATTGATATTGCTAGCTAGTTTTGCACAGGCAAAGGATCGATTTCTTGTTCAGTTTAAAAGCGAACAAGGTTTCAAGGCCATGGAATCATACTTTAACATGGAATCTAATTCTTCTGTCATGCAGAAGTCTTTAGGTAATGTTCATGCCATCGTATTGAAAACAAAAAATGTAAATTTAATTGAGCGTTTGAAGAACCACCCTGAAGTTGAATATGTCGAAGCCGAATATTTCAGGCCATCTCCAAAACCTACAAATGGTTACAAAATTTCTCGTGTTAACGTTAATTTGTTTGAAAAAGCCCGCCGCAAGCAACAGCCTACAACGGGCGCTGATTTCACAGGTACTCCGGACTTTAAAGCCGGTGAGGCAACTCCTTGGGGTATCCTGGCAGTAAATGCCGGCGACGCTTGGGCCGAATCAGGTGCTGGAGTTAATGCACGAGTTATGGTTTTAGATACGGGTATCGATGCAGTACACCCTGCCATTGCAGCTAATTTTGAAAAAGGAAAAAACTTCACTGAAGGTGCGGACGGTAAAGTTGTTGAAACAGATTACAACGACGTTGAAGGTCACGGAACTCATTGTGCTGGAACTATCCTCGGTGTTTACAACACTCAAAACGGATTCACAGGCGTTGCTCCAAAAGCAAAACTGTTAATGGGTCGTGTTTGTGGCTCTGATGGTTGCAGCAGTATCGCGATCGCTGAAGGTATCAACTGGGGTATTCAGGAAAAAGTTGATGTTATCAGTATGTCTCTCGGTGGCCCGGTTGGCGGCGCAGGCGAAAGAAATGCAGTTATGAAGGCAGACAAAGCCGGAATTGTTGTTGTGGCCGCTTCAGGCAATGGCGCAGACACTCCAACTTATTCTCCAGACAAAAAAGATCCTAAATGTGGTGGTGCAGGAAACCCTTTCGCACCTAACATGTGCGGCGTTAGCTTTCCAGGTGCATTCCCGACAGTGGTTGGCGTAGGCGCGGTGAACGTAGCTCTTGAAAAAACCAACTTTTCTCAATGGGGTCCTGAACTTGATGTAACCGGTCCGGGTGCAGCAGTTGTTTCTTCAATCCCTCGTGGTACAGGCCGTGAGAGCAAAGTTGAATTAGTAGTTAACGGCGTTACCAGACTTGTTAAGAGTTCGGCTTTCGGTGGAACTGAATTGTTTGCTGTTCCTGTAACTAACTCTTTAGTTGCTATTCCGGGCGTTGGTAAGCCGGAAGATTTTGCTAACGTCAATGTTGAGGGCAAATTCGCACTCATTAGCCGCGGCGAAATTAAGTTTGCTGACAAAGTTAAGAATGCAATCGATGCAAAAGCGGCTGGCGTTGTTATTTACAATAACAAGCCGGGTTTAATGCAGGGTTCGTTATCTGAAGACGGTTCATTACTGAATATTCCGGTTGTTATGATTGAACAGGTTGATGGCGCAGCAGTTGTCACAGAGTTAACTAAAGGCACAGTTGTATCAGCGGCAGTTTCAACCACTCCTTCCGACTACGCAGCTTTCGACGGAACTTCTATGGCAACTCCACACGTTGCCGGAGTTGTTGCTCTAATCCGATCCGCTAATAAAAAGCTTACTCCAGCGCAAGTGCGGTCAATTTTGACGTCAACTGCGAAGGCGCTTGCGCCTAATGATACAAATCAGTTCGGTGCGGGAATTGTTCAGGCAGACGCAGCTGTTAGAAAAGCTGTCGGCCAGTAGTTCGAATTTTTAGATTTTATGTTTTAAAGGGAGTTCTTGCGAACTCCCTTTTTTTTTAGCATCGGCTTCGGTTGAGGATCTCGAAATAGTGTTTCGCACGCCATCCTCAAGAAATCCAACTTTTAAAATAGTCAGCAATTCAGAAGTCAGTTTTGACTGGGGGATTTAGAGCTTGTTGAAGATCGCTTTAAATTGGTCGAGCCACGCCGTAAAATAATTGATATCGTCTGATTTATAATCCACAACAACAGTTCCTGCGATCATGTCATGCAGGGTTTGCTTTTTTTTGGTAAAAGGCTGCATCAAATAGCCCACATAAAGTAGAAGCAGTGATAGATAGCGGCTGAAGAAGCGAATGAGGGCGGTTTTATAATTTATTCGTTCTCCGGCTAGATTTACAACGGTCATGCCCATTAAGGCCTTACCCGGAGTTGCCGACATGATTGAGCTTTCAAAGATCGGGTAATAGAAGAATCCTAGAATCGCCCCTGCAATCATACTCGTGGCGTAGTTGCGCGATAGCCCGGTAAAAATAAGTGCAGGTATGCCCAGTATCAGAGAGTCAATTGCCGCGGCTACAAAACGTCGCCAAAAACCTGAATAGTTCATTTTATGCTCCTTTAAAATGAGGTGGACAGATAGATGCTGTAGTCCTGCGAAACATTCTTTAAATAATGAGTTTCAAGGTTGTTATCGGCCGCATAGGCTGGCCCTGTAATTGTCGTGAATTGATGTAAATTGTATTGCAGCCCCAGATTGATCATATAAAATAATCTAATCTGAAGGCCGGCCTGATAGGATGGTCCACTCAACTTAAAACCCTGCAGTCCCGGGCTGTCGTCAAGCGTGAATTCATTTTGAAATGAAGTACCTAGATACATTTTCACGAGTCCAAGTGCATTTACGCCAAGTTGAAGAGCGCCGATAATATGAGAAAATTTGATTTTCTCAGCTTGGCCCGACACCGTGGCTTGGCCGGAAGTGGTTTCGCCGGCAAGATTCAAATCAATACCCATTTGGCTGCGGTAGCCGATTTTAAGCCCCAATGTCGGTACGCTAGAAGACTTTATTTCTAATGTTGAGCTCGCTAAATCGGTTAATTTTATGGTTTCGGTTTTAGCGCCGAGATAGGGTTCAACAAAATATCCGGCCTGCGCAACTCCGGCGGTAAAACTCAGGATGAAAATCAATGTTGCTTTCAAAAAATCGCCCTCAATTCTGTCACTTTACTGTAGCGTTAATTAAAGTGATTAAGAAATAGAATTCCCAAAACCCCATGGCTTAAGTCGTGTTCTGAAATTGTAAAGTACAGCGCGTTAATCAGATTTTAACATCTTGAATTCAGCCAGAAAAAAGTGTCTTCTCGCTAGGACAGCTAAATGATCCCAGTTATATGCGAGTGATATGGTCTCGCGTTTCTACCAGGCCCCGTAAATGCCTGACTAAATGGAGTGATATATGAGATTAATGAAGTCTATTAGTGGCCTCGTTCTTGTCCTGGTGTTCGTCTTTTCACAAATTGCCCTTGCGGAAGGTAAATTTCCACTAGGTCCCGTTGCAGGCATGACTCCCGGCGAGCTCTGCCAAGAGTCACCTGTCAGAAGATATCCTGAAAACATCGTTTACTGTGAACGTAATGTGGATACTTCCCTGAAGAATCAGATCATAAAAATGTACGACGAAAATTTCGGTTACAGCATTCGCTCAATGAGCCGCGGCGATTTTAAAATCGATCACTTCATTCCTTTGAGCATCGGTGGCAGCAACAACATTGATAATCTCTGGCCTCAGCATAAGAGCGTTTACAGCGTTACCGACGACCTCGAGCAGCTATTATTTGATAAGATCTCAGCGGGCAAGATCAAGCAGGATGATGCAATCCGTGTTATCCGTGAAGGCAAACTTCATCTGGAAAAAGTTCCTGATTTACTTAATTACGTGAACGGTCTCCAGTAATTTTCAGCCAAGCCTTTTAATGAGATGATAGCCGAAGCGGGTCCGAACGGGTGTCTTGGTTACTTCGCCGATTTTCAGCTCCAGCGTGGCTTCTTCAAATTCCATATCAGCCTGATCTATTTTGAATTCGCCGAGGTCTCCGCCTTTTGCGGCCGATGTACAGGTGGAAAATCTTCGAGCTAATACTTCAAAATCAGAACCAGCACGCAGTTTTATCAGCAGATCTTCGGCTTCGTATTTGGCTTTTAACAGAATGTGGGCTGCGCGATAGGATTTTACTTTCACGGCGTCAGTTCCGGTGCGGCCTTCAGGCATTCATCATATTCCTGAACCAGCTTTTCCATAATTTCTTTGCAGGAAAGAATATCTTCAACCAAGCCCACAGACTGCCCGGCGCTCCAGACAGTTTTCCATGACGGGCCGGTTGCAGCGCGTTCGAGCGCTCTTGAACCCAGAAAATGAATCAGCGGCACGATATATTTCTTGGTTAACTTGCGGTCTTTCAGTGCCTTTAAGTACCAAGGCAAATCAAGACCGATTTTTTCGATATACGGAGTATTAATGACAGCGGCTGGTGTACCCGATAACCGCGTCGTCATGACAATATCTTCAGGCGTTGCACGCACAACTGCATCTTTGTAAGCCTGATCAACTCCGGCCTCTTTGCAGGCGATAAACCGTGTGCCCACGCTAACGGCGGATGCGCCAAGCACCAGCATTGAGGCCATGGTTGCCCCGTCGGCAATTCCACCTGCGGCAATAACGGGTATAGAAAGTTTTTTCTGCAACCAACTGATCAGAACGATCGGCGAGATGGGCCCGGCGTGCCCACCAGCGCCGGCCGCAACGGCAATAACGCCGTCAGCCCCCAGATCCTGAACTTTTTTTGCGTGCTCGAGGTTGATAACATCACAAATTACTTTTGCCCCTTGCTTATGCGCTTCGCGAATAACGTCTTTAGGCGAGCCAAGCGAAGTTATGAAAAGTTCCACGCCGTGCTCAAGTGAGGTTTTAATATCGGCCTGTGCACGTGAATTACTTTTGTTAACGATAATGTTAACGCCGATCGGTTTTTTTGTACGGTCTTTTATTTCCTTCAGCGCTTCGGCAAATTTAGCTTCGGGCCGGTAGTTTAACGATGGAAAAGTGCCGATGCCACCGGCTTCGCTGATCGCAACCACCATATCGGTGTTCGACACTAGAAACATCGGTGCTCCGATAATCGGGTATTGAATATTCATCATTTTCGTAAAAGTGGTTTCAATTTTCATTAAACACATTTAAGCTCTAAAGCAAGCATGAGTAAACTTCAAAATTTTAAAAATAATTTATTTCTTTCGCTGTATGCGTGGTCGAAAATTCCGCTCATCGGTTTCTGCGGACCTCGCATCATCGAGGCCAGTGATACCCGTACAGTTTTAGCAGTGCCACTGGGCTTCAGAACGAAAAATCATTTAGGTGCAATGTATTTCGGCGCGCTGGCTATCGGATCAGAACTTTGCATTGCTATGCTGGCCGTAAAGAAAATTCAGGAATCCGGGCTCAAAATCGATTTCCTATTTAAGGATTATAAAGCCGATTTTCTGAAGCGGGCCGAAGGGGATGTTCATTTCATCTGCGAACAGGCCCAGATCGTCGTTGATCAGATTAATGAAGCTAAAACCTCTCCTGAACGCATCAATCGCACCATGACAGCCTATGCTATAGTGCCATCAGTTAGTGCAACTGAAAAAATCGCCACCTTTGAACTGACTTTATCCGTTAAAAACCGCCAATTGAAGCCTTGAATTATCAAACAGTTCAGCTAGACTTATTCTTCAAAATCAGAGGTAAAATATGTCTAAACGTGATTTGTTTGGTGACGAGTTAAATATTAAAGCTGCAACCGATTTCGCATCCCTTTTTGAAAATTCATTAGGTGCTGTGGGTAAGAAATTATCTACTGGCGATACTTTTATCGGAGAAATTCTTTCAATCAGCAAAGAAGAATCTTTTATTGCAACCGCAACCCCGAACGATGCCATGATTCTGACGGTTGAGCTGCTCGATGAAAACAAAGAATTAAAATATAAAGTCGGAGACAGCATCGAAGTTGTCGTTATTAAAACCAAAGGTGGCGAGATCCGCGTAACCAAAAAAGGTTCAAAAAAATCCAACAGCGATATGGATTCGCTTGAAGATGCTTTCGACCTAGAACTGCCGATTGAAGGCCGCGTAACTGAAATCTGCAACGGCGGCTTCCGAGTTTCAATAAATAATAAAGTTGCATTTTGCCCGGTTAGCCAGATGGACATGAAAGTTGTTGATCAGCAGTCTTATATCGATAAAAAATTTGATTTTATCATAACAAAACTTGAACCTCGCAATATTGTGGTTTCAAGACGTAAGCTACTTGACCAGCTTAAGACCGAAAATGAAGGCCTCTTCGTTGATGAAGCCAAAAACGGCGACATCTTTACCGGCCGTGTAACCCGCCTCGAAAAGTTCGGTGCTTTTGTAACGCTTGAAAACGGTGTTGAAGGCCTTGTGCATATTTCTGAAATCGGCTGGTCTCGGCTTGCAGACCCGTCAGAAGTGCTGCATGTCGGACAAAACGTAACTGTAAAACTTTTGCGTTCTGAAGAAGTTGACGGACGGCTTAAGATTTCCCTTTCGATAAAACAAGGTGGCGGCGAGAGCGACCCTTGGATCATGGTTCCGCAGAATTTCCCGGTCAACTCTGTTCATAAGGGCACGGTTGAAAAAAAGGAAACCTACGGACTGTTTGTTAATATTGCACCGGGTGTAACCGGCTTGCTGCCAAAATCAAAATGGCGCGATTCAGTCGATCATCAAACTTATGAAACCCGAAAAAAGGGCGATAGTATTCAGGTTCAGATCGACGAAATCCTGCTTGATCAGAAAAAGATTTCACTCGGTGTTCCGAACGAGCTCGATGATCAGACATGGAAGTCGGTTACGACTAAGACCGGATTTACAAATTCAAGCCTGAGCGGCCTTTCAGATCTTTTAAACAAGAAAAAATAACCAACCAGGATTATAACAAATGAAAAAAATCTTCACTTCGCTTTTTGCACTTTTAATTACGCTGAGTCCGCTATTTGCTGTTGCGGATTACACAGGGCTTGGAACTGAAAGTGTTTCAGCCGAAACTTTAAAAAAATTCGCACCACCGGCACTGAATCCGCTTATGGCCAACAAACTGAAAAAAATGTTCGACGTGACGTCGCCCGGAATGGGGATTTTAGCTCCCGATAAAAAAACACTGTACTTTACATGGCGAGTGACCGGAATTTCACAGGTTTGGAAAATTGACGGGCCAAAAGCCTTTCCGGTGCAATTAACCAGCGGTAACGACGCGGTATCGATCAGCGAAGTTGCACCGAACGGGAAATTTCTGATTATTTCAAAGGATCTTAACGGGCAGGAAAACCCAGGGCTGTTCAAGCTTGATCTGGCAACCGGCTTCATAGAGGAGCTTTTCCGAAAACCCAAAGTGCAGGCGGGTTTTTCATTTATAACGGATGATTCTTCTGCGATTTACTTTACCGCCAATGATAAATCTCCGGATTCTTACTCGGTTTACAAGATGAAGCTTTCCGACAAATCCATTGAAACGGTTTACGACGGCAAAGGCCCATGGTATGTGGCAGATCAGAAGAATAACGGCCAGAATATTCTGCTGGTAAAATACAGTGGCGCAAAACAAAATGAATATTTTGATTTTGATTCTAAAACCAAAACTTTAACTCCTGTTATTGGTCAGAACGAAAAAGAAGAGTATGATGTTACGTATTCATTCAAGTCGAACGAGTATTTGGTACTTTCAAACAAAACGACAGATTTTAAACGTCTTTATCTGTTTGCAAATTCAAAGCTTAAAGCCCTGACCCCCGAGATGAAAAATGAAGTTTCAGGATTTTCAATTGACCACAAGCAAACCCGGATTATCTTCAGTGTAAATCGCGAAGGCTACACCGAAGTTGGCGTGCTCGATGCCAGAACCTTCAAGCCGATCCCGGTTCCGAAGCTGCCGGCAATTAAGGGTGCCAGAGTTGATCACCTGTTTAACGGCATTACCACCCGCGATGGCCAGACAACAATGTTCGGAGTTGTCACATCGAAGGCGCCGCGTTTAGGTTATTCTTACGATTGGAAATCAAAAAAACTCACACAGTGGGTATTGCCATCAGCGCCTGAAGTGGATCTTTCTAAATTCGTAGTTTCGGAGCTAATGACTTATGAAACGCGGGATAAAGCTAAAATCCCGATGTTTGTGCGCTTTCCTGAAAAATGTAATCCAACATTGAAAGACCGTGCAAACTGTCCTGTGGTTGTACATTTTCATGGTGGTCCTGAAGGGCAAAGTCAGCCCGGCTTCAGCACGATGGCTCAGGCGTTTGTTGACGAGGGCTTTATTTTTGTTGAGCCCAATGTACGCGGCAGCGACGGCTACGGAAAAAGCTGGATCGACATGGATAACGGCCCGCTCAGAGAAAATGTAATCGGAGATATCGAAGATGCTTCCAATTGGATTAAAACGAACTGGAAAAAAGACGGAGTTTCACCGAAAGTCGGTGTAATGGGCTGGAGCTACGGCGGTTATTCAACACTGATGGCCATGACCCGCTTTGCCGGTGCCTATGAAGCCGGTGTTGCACTGGTCGGAATGAGTAACCTCGTTTCATTTTTGAATAACACAGCACCTTACAGACGAATCCTCCGCATTTCTGAATACGGCGATCCGGTTAAAGATAAGGATTCTCTGTTGAAGCTTTCTGCGGTGACTTATGTTGATAAAGTAAAAGCTCCACTGATGATTATTCAGGGCGCAAATGATCCGCGCGTTCCGGTAGGCGAAGCCTTGCAGATTCACGAGACTTTAACTAAAAAGAAGATCCCGAGCGAACTGATTGTTTTTGCCGATGAAGGACATGGTTCGGCAAAAAAAGAAAATCAGGTTCTTGAGATCGGAAATACGATAGAATTTTTCAAAAAACATCTGAACTAAATATTTTCGGTCAAAAATCTTGATTTTAATTCCTGAATTTTAAATTCCGCCAGCAATGAATCAATTCGTTGATTGGCGGCTTTTGCATTCTGGTTCGAGTTATACGTGGCAATAATTAATTCATTTTTCATCGAATGTTCGAAGCCCACAAGTTCTGTAACTGAAACCTCGTAACCATTAGCCT
Source organism: Bdellovibrio sp. (assembly GCA_031408135.1). Lineage (GTDB taxonomy): Bacteria > Bdellovibrionota > Bdellovibrionia > Bdellovibrionales > Bdellovibrionaceae > Pseudobdellovibrio. Next base: position 14,521 of record JANOJH010000701.1, read on the forward strand.
GAAGTTTCAGGCAGCGGAGAACATTGGTTAAATGGCTGCCGAATTCGCGCGTGTGAAGGCCGTGTCTGAACAATTCAACAAGCGGGCTTGTCAGCGAGAATTTCTTGTTCTGGCGCAGAAAGCCGGCAACTTCAGCCTGGCAACAAGGTATTAGTACAATGTGTTTGGCTTTTTTCTGAAGTGCAAAGCTGATAGCATCGTCGGTTGCGGTATCGCAGGCGTGCAGCGCCGTTACAATATCAACCGTTTCGGGAATTTCACCCGAAGTTTTTGATTCGGTCACACTTTGATTGATAAAAGACATATTAATAAATTTCAGTTTTTTCTGAAGCGCAATGGATTTGGCTACAAGTTCCGGCCGGGTTTCGATACCGAAGATATGCCCTTCATTTCCAACTTTCTTAAAATAAAGATCATAAAGAATAAATCCCAAATAGGATTTGCCGGCGCCGTGATCAACCAGATTTATTTTTCCCTGAGATTGCGTCAGGTCGGTCAGCAATGGCTCAATAAAATTAAAGAGATGATAAACCTGTTTCAGCTTTCGGCGGCTGTCCTGATTCATTTTACCGTCTTGGGTCAGTATATGCAGTTCTTTCAGGAGTTCGACAGATTGTTCAGGCTTGATTTCAGTCATAGCTATTTAATTATCGATGGCTTCGCAAAGTTCAGAATTATTATGGGCAAACTTATTCTGGCGCAGAATTTCTTTTGCGCTGATTCTGAAATTGCCGAGATTACATTTGTTTTCGCGTAACGCATCGTAAATGAACGTGGCCTCGCCAGCTGTCATGCGCATACCCCAAAGGAATTTTACACTGAGCCAGTTTTTGAGGTAACCGCAGGTATAGTCAACATTCGGTGGCATGTATTTCTCGGGAGAACGATCTCCCTTACGCATGTTCTGCGAGGCATTTACCGATTTGAGATGGAAACTGTTGCCAAGATAATTTGCGTAAAGGCAGCGATTCTTGAAGCTCCAGCGATATGCACCGGAAATATAAGCATTTTTCAGCGCCACGAAGTGATCGATCTGAATATCCTCGCGGTTCTTAAAGGTTTCACCCGTGTAGTCGTCGTGCCAAGAGCCTGTCATTACGCTACATTTATTATTATCTGCGAAAGTAACTTCTTTATCCGAATCGCGAATAAGAACAATGGCGCGTGTATTATAACAAGTGCCGTCGTCGGGATCATTAATCCAACGCCCAAATTGCTCTTCCCGTTTGTAATTCGGAATCTTTAGGGTGCGGGTTCGCAAATAGGAATTCCAGTTGAGCAGGGAATAGTATTTTTCCTGAACCAAATTCATCACTTTTTGAATACTGTCTAGAATTGAAATTCGGGTTGGGGTGCCAGTCGGGATTTCAATTTGAGTGTATGCATTTTCAAGGACTTCAAATTCTTCAGGTTCAGTAGCGCTGGGTGCGGGTGGGAGAGTGACTTCAACAGCAAAAGAGGCGGTGGCATGTATACATAAAATGAATACTAATATTCGAAAAAAGAGTTTCATTGGCCCCCCAGGAAATTCTTATCGACTGAGACTAATTGGATTCAAGAAGCTTTTGCAAGAAAATACACAACCAAGGATGAACTTGTGGCAGGATTCCGTGAGACCATGAAAATTTGCCACAATTTTAATCTGATTTTGCAAAATTCAATAACCTATTGTTTATGGCTGCTTCAAGATAAGGCGAATAAAAACCCAATGTTTTCAGCTATTTATAAAAAATCAAACGATTGATTAAAAAATTATGGACACTGGTTTAAATTTAATCTAATTTAGTTTTATGACGATTCCGCCGGATTCAAAATCTGATTCAAAGTTATGTATTCTGAAAGCTGCAGCCAGCCTGTTTGCCAAACTGGGCTTAGACAAATGCAGTACGCGCGAAATTGCCAAACAGTCTGATTCAAATATTTCACTCATTTCTTATTACTTCGGTGGCAAAGAAGGGCTTTATAAAGAAGTCATGCGCACCTACGCCTTAGAAGTTTCGTCAAACGCCCAGCACTTAATCGACGATATGGGGAAGGCCGACCTGACAATCGAAATGTTTAACATCTACATGGGCCGGTTCGTTGAAAATGTAATTAACACACGGCTCAACAATGCTGAAATGTCAAAAATCTTTGCGCGCGAAAAACTGACCGGCTTACCCTATGCACGCGAAGTTTACGAAGAAATTTTTTATCCGCTGATCAAGAACTTTTTCAGACTTGTTGAAGTCGGTCAGAAAAAAGGGTTCGTCAAAGAAAATGTTTATCCGCCATTATTATTTATTCTGATAACGGAGGCCGTTTGGGGCTTCTATGAAATGATGGAGTGTCAGATTAATCTGAGTAACGATTGCAAAGATCTGGCACTTAATCCGGTCGAATTGAAAAATCAAATATTAAATATTTACTTAAGAGGAGTTCTAAAATGAAAAAGTGGATACTGTTGTTAAGCATTTGCTCAACTCATGCCTTTGCTATGACACTTGAAGAATACATGGACACTGTCGTGAAAAAAAATCGGCTGATTAATTCGTATCAGACGTCTGTAGAGGCTTCGCAGGAAAAAAGAGTTGCCGGAGATTTACTTTTGTCTCCAACCCTTACGGCAGGCTATTCGGTGCTTTCAGATAAATCTGAGCCAAGTTCTGTTGCAGATAAGCGAAATACGACTGTAACCAATCTCGGAGTTTCCAAAAAATTTTCAACCGGAACTTTACTGAGCTTAACAGCACTGACGACGAAGCTGGATTATGAGTTGCCTATAACACCCGGATATACGGGCTATTCAACCGGCGGGCTCGGTTTAGTTTTCCAGCAGTCACTTTGGAAAGATTTTTTCGGCGTTGCGACCAGAATGCGCCGCGAACGCGAATCACTGACCAATCAACTTGAAATGCTAGCTTACGAACTGCAAAGGCGAGTTGCCTTGATTCAGGCCGAAACCGATTTCTGGGATTACATGGTTGCGCTGGAAGATATGAAGCTTAAACAGGCTAATTTTGACCGGGCAAAAAAACTCGATCAATGGACATCTAACCGAGTCAGTAACGGCATCAGTGACCAGACCGATTTATTACAGGTTCGGGCATTGGCAAACCTCAGGGAGCTTGAACTTGCAACGGCAACTCAGGTTGTAAAAACCCGAGAGGCAAAACTTAAAGAAAATATTGATTTTGCCCCCAACGAACAGTTGCCTGAAGTAAAAGCCGATATGGCCATGACAAGACCTTACCTTACGAATCTGTCAAAAAGTAAAAATGTCGTAAAGATTGATACTTATCTGACCTCAGTCGAAGCTGCCGTAAAACAAAAAGTTTCTGAAGAAGTAGTAGAGAGCTTACGACCGGATCTTACTTTCCTCGGGAAATACAATACAAGCTCTTACAATGTAGATCATTCGACCATGCAGAATAATATTACAAACACCGCTCGCCCGGTAACTTACGTGGGCTTAAGTCTTTCGTGGTTATTCGGCTCGGATGCCAAGTCAGCACAATTATCGGCTGCAAAAAAAGAAGCGCTGGCTTCGCGTCTGAAAGCGGATCAGGCAAGGATCACCGGCGAAAATGCATGGCTTGATCTTTTAAGGCAGTATGACCTGATAAAACGAAACGTATTAACCCTTGAAAAAATCGCACAGTTGCAGCGTGATCGCGCCCGTGCAGAACAGGCTAAATTTACCAAGGGCAGAACGATCACTTCAAACGTCGTGAATGCCGAAACCGACGCGGCCCAGGCCGAAGTTAATTATTTGTCTGCAAAATCGGGCCTGCGTAAATTAGAAGCGTCTTCGCAACTCTTTATGGTTATTGCGGAGTAATACAATGAATTTAGCAGAACTCTCCATTAAAAGGCCGATCTTTATTACCTGTTTGGTGCTTTTGATGATCGTACTTGGATTGATTTCCTATAAAAAAATGCCGGTCGATCAATTTCCGGATGTGACGTTTCCAATTGTATTTGCGGAAGTTTTATTTCCGGGAGCATCGCCGATCGATGTCGAGCGCCAGATTTCTAAAATTATCGAAGACGAAGTTTCAAGCCTGCCGGGTCTTGAAACCGTCTCATCTTATAATTATGACTCTGTTGCAATTTTGGTAATTAAATTCAAACTGGGTACCGACATCAAAGAGTCGGAGCAACAGGTTAGAAACCGAATCAACAATATCAGAAACAAATTACCTAAGGATGCCAAAGAGCCGGTTGTCAGAAGATTCGACCCGGCCGATCAGCCGATTATGTCGATCGCCATTAACTCAAAATTAAGAGCCGATGACCTTTACGATATCGCAAATGAAAAAGTAAAACCCATTCTTGAACGCGTGCAGGACGTCGGCCTTGTGCGGATTGTCGGCGGACAGAAAAAAGAAATCCAGATTATAGTCGATAAGAATAAACTGCAGGATCATCGCCTTTCGATGAATCAGGTAGCGCAGAAAATCCAGGACACCTCGAAAGATATTCCAATCGGAAAATTTGAAAGCAATTCAAACGAAACCACACTTCGCACGGTGGGTGAGTTCAGCGACCTCGAGCAGATTCGGGATGTTTCGGTTAACTTCTTAGGTTCTGACCGTCCGGTCAGGCTCGGTGAAATTGCAGCTATTAACGAAAGTCTTGAAAAGCCAAAGCGTTTTTCTTCTATCAACGGCGAAAACGCGCTTTTCCTTCAGGTGTACAAACAATCGGGTGCCAATACGGTTGCGGTTGCAGAACGCATCAGGTTGCAGCTTGAAAAAGTAAATTTACTTTTAGTTGAGAAAAAAATCGATGCTAAAGCCATTCTTGTGCGCGACGGGTCAGTACCGGTTGCATTGAACGTGCAAGACGTGCGGGAGAGTATATTTCTCGGCATTATACTCTGTGTGTTAGTTGTTTTCTTCTTTCTTGGATCGGCGCGATCAACTTTTATTACTGGTCTGGCACTTCCGAATTCATTGCTTGGCGGATTTATCATTATGTACGTCATGGGGTTTTCGATTAACATTATGACCTTGATTGCGCTGTCGCTCGCGGTCGGCCTGTTGATTGATGATGCGATCGTGGTTCGGGAAAATATTTTCAGACATCTCCAGATGGGTAAAAAGCCGATCGCTGCAGCACTTGAGGGCACCAAAGAAGTTTCGATGGCGGTCATTGCCACCACACTTGTGGTGATAGCCGTGTTCGGGCCGATTGCATTCGTACCGGGTATTGTCGGACAGTTTTTCAAACAGTTCGGGCTAACGGTTGTATTTACAATGTTGATTTCTTTATTTGATGCATTCACGGTTGCGCCGATGCTATCGGCTTACCTGGCAACCGGTAACGAGCACAAAAAGGGCACGGGCATTATTTCGAGAATGCTACAGGCCTTCGACCGCTTTCAGACGCGCCTGGAAAATACTTACGAACGAATACTCCGTTGGGCAACGGTAAAAAGAAAAACCGTTTTAGGTGCTGCACTTGCATTGTTTGTGGCCTCATTGTTTCTGAGTAATTTTATTTCAAAAACTTTTATTCCCGCTAATGACTACGGGGAATTTTCAGTAACTCTTGAATTACCGGTAGGTACGTCACTTGGAGCTACGCATCTTTTTGCGAAAGAGATCGAAAGTATAATTAAAGGCCAGGCCGAGGTTGATCTGGTTGCAATGACTGTAGGCTCTGCGACTTTTGAATCGAACAAAGCGGATTTCTTTGTTCACTTATTGCCGAAAAAACAACGTAACGGAAAATCCACTACGGATGTAAAACAGTTGCTGCGGGAAAAATTTACTGCACGTGCAAAAGATGCGATTATTGCCGTAACCGACGTTGATATCAGCGGCGGTGGTCAAAAGCCTCTTAATCTGTATATCGTGGGCGATGATCTCGATCAACTTTCTAAGTATACATTGGAGCTGCAAAAAAGAATTTCGAACGTTCCCGGCCTGATAGATGTCGACACCAATTTCAGAGCGGGTAATCCCGAATTTCATGTCGTCTTTAACCGGGATAAATCAGAGGCCCTAGGTGTTTCAACAATCGCGGCAGGAGCAGAACTCCGCAATCGAACCGAAGGCGCAGTGCCCGCGGTGTTTCGAAAAAACGGAATCGATTATAATATTAGGGTCATGTTTGCTGAAAAAGATAAAGATCTGATGAAGAATTTCGCAACCACTTTCGTGCCAAATCAGAATATGAACATGGTGCCGCTTTCACGAGTAGCAACGGCTGAGAAAAAAGTCGGATTTTCTCAGATCAATCGTCAGAACAAAGGCCGTTTCATTGCCATTACTGCCAACCTAGGGCCTAAAGGTTCTATCGGCGACGCCACAGTTCAGATTGAAAAAATTATTAATAACGACCTCAAGCCACCATTAGGAATCAGCTATAAATTTGAAGGTCAGGCGCAGGATTTTAAAGATTTGATGACAAACATGCTGATTGCAGTTGGCCTCGGTGTATTACTGATTTACCTAGTGCTTTCTTCGCTCTACGAAAGTTTTATTATACCATTTACAATTCTGTTGGCCTTACCGCTCGCTATTTCGGGGGCTTTCATTGCGCTATTTGTATTTGGTAAATCCATCGATATATTCTCGATTATCGGTCTGATTTTACTGATGGGAGTTGTGGCCAAAAACTCTATTTTGTTAGTCGACTACGCTAACCATCTAGTTGAAGGCGGAATGGCAATCAATGAAGCGCTGGTTAAGGCCGGACGTACGCGATTGCGTCCGATTCTGATGACTTCACTGGCGCTGATTGCCGGCACGTTGCCAATTGCCATCGGAGTTACAGCTCTGGGTACACAGCGGCAGTCGATGGGCGTAGCGATTATCGGCGGAGTTCTCAGTTCAACATTATTGACGTTGGTTGTGGTTCCGGCGGCCTTCGGTTACATCGAACAATTCAGAGTGTGGTCTAAAGCCAAAGTGCAAAAATTGCGCGGAGTACATGTTTAATGGAATCTAACGCGGGATTAGCCAGAAAAATTCTCAGCCTTGCAAAACCTGAATTTAAAACTCTCTTGATTGCGGTTTTTTTTCTGGCTGTTGCAAGTGCCTGTCAGTTGGCGTTTCCGCAGGTTATCCGTAACATGGTCGATGCCTCGCTGCAGGCAAAAGACCTTGATAGAATCGATCAGATATCGATTCTGATTCTGATCGTTTTCATTATTCAGGCCGTAGCTTCAACAATACGTTATTACCTGTTTACAATGGCCGGTGAAAGAATTGTTCAGCAACTCAGAAGAAATCTTTATTCGGCGATCTTGCGCCAGGAAATTGCATTTTTTGATTTTAATAAAACCGGCGAATTGATCAGCAGAATTTCAAGCGATACCACTATTTTACAGAATGCCGTAAGTGTAAATGTATCGATGGGCCTTAGAAATCTGGCAGCCGCAATCGGCGGCCTGGTACTTATGGTTTACACGTCTCCTAAGCTGGCATTATCGATGCTTATTGTTATTCCACCGGTTATTCTGGGGGCCGCGATTTTCGGAAAAAAAATCCGGATTTTTTCGCGACGGGCACAGGACAATCTGGCTGAGGCTTCGATTGTGGCAGAAGAAACCATCAGCGGAATTCGAACAGTCAGATCATTTGCGCAGGAACAATTCGAACAGGGCCGTTACAATCACAGCTTGAATGTGTCGCTGCTTTCAGTAAAAGATAAAGTAAAGCAGATCAGTTTATTTATAATGCTAGCTTCATTAATCGGTTATGCGGCCATTTCAGGAGTTATCTGGTATGGCGGTCGTCAGGTTATTACCGGCGAATTATCAATCGGCGATCTGACGCAATTTCTGATTTACCTGATGATCGTTGCATTTTCAGTGGGATCACTTGGCGGCCTTTGGGGCGATTTCATGTCGGCAGTCGGTGCAGGCAAACGAATTTTTGAAATCATGGAGCGCAAAACGGCAATGGACCTTCAGGCGGGAATCAGGCCCGAAACACTGACGGGTGCGGTTGAATTTAAAAATGTTAATTTTTCTTATCCGGCACGCCCTGAACTTCATGTTCTGGAAAATTTCAACCTGCAGCTTAAACCGAATCAGGTCGTGGCGTTAGTTGGGCCTTCAGGCAGCGGTAAAACAACCGTAGCGGCCTTATTAACCCGACTATATGATGTCGACAGCGGCGACATCCGGCTTGATCAGCATTCGATAAAAACCATCGAACCGAACTGGTTGCGAAATCAGATCGGCTTGGTCTCGCAAGAGCCTATTCTGATCTCTTCAACGATTGAAGAGAACATCAAATACGGCAACAGTACGGCCAGCCATGAAGATGTGATTCGCGCAGCAAAACAGGCCAATGCGCACGATTTTGTTATGAGTTTCACCGATCAGTACAGAACACTGGTGGGCGAACGCGGGATTCAGTTATCCGGTGGGCAGAAGCAACGAATTGCAATTGCGCGGGCTATTCTTAAAAATCCGAAAATTCTTATCCTTGATGAAGCAACAAGTGCACTCGATACCGAGAGCGAAAGTCTCGTGCAGGATGCTCTGAACAAGTTGATGAAAGACCGCACAACTCTCGTCATCGCGCATCGGCTGTCGACGGTGCAGAATTCAAATTTGATCTGCGTTCTTGAAAAGGGAAAAATTGTTGAAAGCGGTCAGCATCGCGAATTACTCAATAATCAAAATGGTTTGTACCGTAAATTAGTTGAAGGTCAGTTACATTAATTAGTTTCATTAATCTAAGGAGTAAATATGCGAAAAGTTTTAGAGAGTACAAAAATAGCCAGCTCGGCATTGCAATCGATCGAATCATTTTATAATACGACTGTCAGCGAAGTAGAAGCAGCTATTGCAGCCAATGCTTATGTCGTTGTGGGTATGCGCCAGAATCCGGTAGTTAGATCGGCATTAAAAGAACTGAATGAAAAAAACATAACCTATAAGTATTTCGAGTACGGTAGTTATTTTTCAAAATGGAAACAGCGACTGTCATTAAAGCTGTGGAGCGGCTGGCCCACTTTTCCGATGGTGTTCGTCGATGGTAAACTTATTGGCGGCAGAGCAGAATTGAAAAAACATCTGGCGAATCAATAAATTCCTCGGAACCCTCGCAATGACTGGAGTTTTGCCTCAAACGGCCCCCAGTCATCATTTTCGGAAATCGATGCCCAGATGCTTTCTATTTCGTCAATCAGCAGTGTGGTGGGCTTTTTCTGCCTGAAATAATCGTGCAATTCCAAATTGGGATGTTCGATTTCGAACTCAGCAAGCTTTTGAAGAAGGCTCTCGGCCTCCGCATATTTCAATCTCAATTCGGGCTGATTAAGTACTCTTTTTGAATGAAAATCAAAAAACATTTCCTCAAAACCGAGTTTTTGGCTTTCCATAAATCCGAAAAATTCTGAAATCAATTCTGAAATCAATTCTGAATTCTTTTCATTGGATTGGATTTTTAGGTTAAGGCGCCTGAAAAAATGTCGATGAACAGCGGTATTGAAAGTGTCTGAAAAAGTTTTGAGAATCGGCTCGATAACCAAAGAAGGAAACGCCAGCTTCAAACTTTCAGCAAGCTGGTGCAGTGCCCACAAAAACGAGGCGGGCTGCCGACCGAAACTATAAAGTCCCTGTTGATCAAAATAGGCAGCGGTAAAATCCGGATCATATCCCGGCATAAATCGGTAAGGACCATAATCAAATAATTCACCTGCAATATTGATATTGTCGGTATTCAGCACTCCATGTACAAAGCCGGCCATCATAACCTGAGCCACCAAAAGGGCATTTCGGTCGACGACGGCCTGTAAAAATTTTGCGGCAGAAGTTTCGTCAAACAGGTCGTCAGATTTTTCGTGATAATAAAAATTCAGACAATACGAAGTTAATTTTTTAATATTCTCTGTCTGCTTTAAATAAGCGAGCCGCTGAAAGGTTCCGATTCTGATGTGCCCGGTGGTGAACCGGGTTAATACGGCAGAGCGGGTAGGGCTGGGTTCATCATTACGCGAGAGTTTTTCTCCGGTTTCAAAAAAGCACAAAGTCTTTGAAGTATTCACCCCGAGAGACTCGAGTAGTTCCGTAGCCAATGCTTCTCGTAGTGCTCCTTTGAGAGTCAGCCGGCCATCGCCACTTCGGGAGTACGGTGTCTGGCCACTGCCTTTTGTTCCGAGATCATACCATTGATTGTTTATCTTCAACTGTGCAAACAGAAATCCCCGCCCGTCTCCGAGCTCGGGATTATAGTGCTGGAACTGATGGCCGTGATAACGAAGCGCTAGAGGCTTTGCCAGATTATTTTCCAGCGGTGTAAACTTAACGAAGTGGGATTTCTCGCAGTTGATTCCCACAGATGAGTTCCAATATCTCAATGTTTCCTGTGGAAACTTGGCAGCTTCAACCTCGTCGTAAAAGTCGTCACCTAATTGCAGGATCGGTAAATTATTATTATCCCATGTGTACACGAACAGAGATTAGCACATTGCAACAATTTTACCAGTTGAAATCTAATTGAAAACTTAATGAAAAGGTTTAGTATTTCTATTGAATTAATTAAAGGAGAATATCATGAATCGACGTTCGTTTTTTCAATCAACTCTCGTTGCGTGCGGCGCAATAGCATTATTTTCGCTTCAGGCAAATTCCGAAGAACGTAAACGTGGTGGCGGGGCTGCAACTACGGCGGTACCTTTGGTCGATCCGAACGACTCAGCGGCAAAAGCAGTGAATTATGTTCATGATGCCAAAAGTATAAAAGATGTTAAATTGCAGACGGAAAGAGCTGGCGTAAAATTTAAAGATCAAAATTGTAAAAACTGTACTTTTTATCAAAATGATAAAGAGGGCATGACTTCAGGAAAAAAATCAGCACCTTGTCTGATGCCATTTGCCGCTGGCAAAGTTGTAGCAGCTGAAGGCTGGTGTTCTACTTGGGCTAAGAAGTAAACTTCTTTCGCCCTAATTGTTTCAATGTAATTTATTTTGTTGCAACCGGAGGAGCGTCACGAAGCGCTCTTCTTAGAATTTTTCCGACATTAGTTTTCGGAAGATCTGCTCTGAATTCGACATGCTTCGGAACTTTATAGTTTGTCAGTGATAATTTCGCGAATTCAATGACTTCTTTTTCTGTCAGGCTTGAATCCTTTTTAACGATTACAACTTTAACGACTTCTCCTGAGTGTGTATCCGGAACTCCGATAGCCGCAACTTCAAGAACTTTTGGGTGTTTGGCCAAAACATCTTCAACTTCATTAGGGTAAACGTTAAATCCGGAAACCAGGATCATATCTTTTTTACGATCGACGATTTTGAAAAAGCCATCATCATCAACCGTGCCGATATCGCCCGTGTGGAGCCAGCCGTTTTTCAGAACTTTAGCAGTTTCGTCGGGGCGATTGTAATACCCCTGCATGACCTGCGGACCTTTTACGCAGATTTCGCCGGACTCGCCGGCTTTTGTAACTTCGACGTCGTTGTCATCGACCAGCTTGATGTCCGTGTCAGGTACCGGCAAACCGATTGTGCCGACGCGATCTGTTCCATCAACCGGATTACAGGTTGCCACCGGTGACGTTTCTGTAAGGCCGTAACCTTCGATCACATTTGTGCCTGTGGCTGCAAACCAATTTTCTTTTACGGCTTTTTGCAGGGCCATTGCGCCGGCCACACAGATTTTCGTGTGAGAGAAATCCACCTCTTTGATCATAGGATGATTTGCAAGAGCGTTGAACAACGTATTAACACCTGTCAGAATGGTGAATTTATATTTTTTCATTGTTTTGATAAACGCCGGAAAATCACGCGGGTTCGTGATAAGAATATTCTGCGTTCCGTATCTCATCAGTGCCAAACTGCAAACAGTCAGTGAAAAAATATGATACATAGGAAGCGGTGTAATCGCAATTTCTTCGCCGACAACCAATTTGGGTTTCATCCAGGCACTGATCTGCAGAATGTTCGCAATAATGTTTTTGTGGGTAAGAACAGCGCCTTTTGATACGCCGGTGGTACCACCAGTATATTGTAAAAATGCGATATCATCCTGAGTCAGTTTAGGCTGAATATAAGTTTTTTCAGCACCGAAATTGAGTGCTTCTGACCACGTATGATGCTTAAGGCTGTACGCCGGAACCATTTTCTTGATCTTTTTCAGGACAAAATTGATCAGGTGTTTTTTAAGGAATGGCAATTGATCGCCGACTTCCGTAACAACAACATGCTTGATATCGGTGTCTTGGATAACTTCTTCAAGTAATTTTGCGTAATTTGCAAGAATGACGATGGCCTTTGCACCGGAGTCTTTAAATTGGTGACGCATTTCAGGTGCTGTATAAAGCGGATTGGTATTTACAATTACCAATCCGGCTCTGAGCGCCGCAAAAAGCACAATCGGGTATTGCAGCAGGTTTGGCATTTGAATAACAATACGATCGCCCTTTTTCAGTCCCAGCGTGTTCTGAAAATAAGAAGCCAACTGACCCGACAGCACGTCAAGCTCGTGATAGGTCAGATCGATATCAAAATTTGTAAAGGAAACTTTGTTTCGAAATTTTCGAATAGCTTCATCGCTGACTTCGAGAATGTTCTGATACTCGTTTAGGTTTATTGATTGCGTCACTGATTTCTGGTAGTTTTTCATCCATATTTTTTGCATGAAATTATCTTGAACTAAGACTTGCTAATTGAAAAGAGGAAAAACATAATACTATTTGTGTCAAAAAGGCTTATTCAGTTACTTTTTTGCTTTATTTCATTCTCATGCACCCCCAAAGGTACTGGATTACCGAAAAGCGACGTGCAAAAAGTCGAAAAAACTGACGAAATAACCCGACCTGTTTCGGAGCCGAAAAAGTCGATCTTCAGCAAAACCCTGCGGGAATCGATTTACTTTTCCAATAGCCTTGAACGAGAAGCACTTAAGCTAATTCTCAAAGACAATTCCTTTCAGAAAAACACCTTATTTTCGGTGCTGAGCTACGTCGTAGAGACGAATTCAGGCGCAAAAAAGACAACACCTTATGGTCTTGATTGCGGGCAGTTCATTGTTAAGCCTCAAGGAAAGTATATCCGGATTATTAAGGCTTGCGTTAAACCTCATTCTGAAATTGCTACGATCCGCACCGTGGATGATGAAAATCTGTACGAAGTTGAATTTTTGATTAAAGAATGGGCTTCTGTGGTGGGGCTGGCCGTTATCTTAACCGGAGATAATCTGCGTTGTTCGCTCCGGGTGAAAGAAAAAAAGTTGTCGGTGTTGAATTGCGACAACTGGTCTTACCAGACTTCGGCCGATCAGTTTTCGTCGACGGTGGTTAAAGCGCGGGAGTTTGTATTTAATCGCGAAGCAAAAAAGCAATTCGTCATTCGCGGCGGCTTCTTCAAAGAACTGGTCGAAAACAAAAAAATAGATATAATGGTGCCGTTGGAAGGCAAAATTAAGATTATCGAAAAAGAACTTCGGGTAATCGATGAGTTTGCAAATAAATTAAATGAAGAAAGTCGGGTTCAGCGTGAAAAAGAAGAAGAAGAGTACAAAAAGCACATCGCAGCGGAAGCCAATAAAAAAAGCCCGCAAGAAGGCAGTCAAGAAAGTGGCCAAGAAGGCGCAAAAGAAAGCCAAAAAGCCAGCGAGGATAGCAGCCAGGAAAACCCCGAAGCCACTCCCCAAATCCCCGTTGAAGGAGATTCGCGCGGGAATCGAGGTCGGTAGCATCGTTCCGGATTTCAAAGTTAAAAGTTCAACAGGCACGGAGTTTAAACTCTCAAGCCTGAACGGTAAAAAAGTAGTGCTGTATTTCTATCCGAAAGACGACACGCCGGGATGCACAATCGAAGGTAATGATTTTAACCGCTTGTTGGGCGAATTCAATTCGTTGAATACAGCCGTTTACGGAATTTCAAGAGATACCGTCGAGTCACATTGTAAATTCATCGGCAAATTCGGTTTTAATTTTGAATTATTGAGCGATCCTGATGAGGTGATGTGCAAGTTATTTGATGTTATCAAAGAAAAAAATATGTACGGCCACATCAAGCTCGGCATCGAGCGCAGCACTTTTATTCTGGACGAGAAACAAAAGCTGATTGCGGAGTTCAGAAAAGTGAAGTCCGAAGGTCACGCAGAAACAATGCTAAATTATTTAAAAGCATTAAGTTAAGGAAAATGTACGCCGTACCTAATCCCCCCGGGGGGATTAGGTACGGCGTACATTCTGAAGTTGAAGGATAAAATCGTCGACTTCAGAAGGAGTGGTATCCCAGCTGGTCATGATCCGGCACTCAAAAGTTTTTTCGTCCCAGACATAGAAAAAATATTTTTCTCTTATTTGTTTTACCCATTCTTTGGGTATCCTTGCAAAAACGGCGTTGCTTTCTCGTTTTGCGGTCAGTTCAATTTCGGGGATTTTTCGCAGACCTTCATTTAGTCGTTCGGCCATTGCACACGAGTGCAAGGCGATTTCCAGAAAGAGATCATTTGTAAAATAGCGTTTGAATTGTGTTGCAATGAACCGGGTTTTTGATGGAAGTTGCGCCGCCTGTTTGCGGATGTATTTCAATTTATGCTTTGCGGATTTCGCCAGTTCAGGATTAAGAATCAGTATTGCTTCGCCCATCATAAATCCGTTTTTGGTGCCACCGAAAGACACGGCATCTACACCGAGATCGGTTGTCATTTCTTTATACGTGCATTTCAACTGAATGAGCGCATTCGTTAATCGTGCGCCATCGAGATGAACATACATTTGATTTTGGTGCGCCCAATCAGCAATTTCGCGAATTTCATTCAGGGAATAGCAAGTGCCCATTTCGGTGGGTTGAGTCAGGCTGATAACGCGGGTCTGGCTAAAATGCTGATCGCCCTTTCTGATCAGGGAACTTTTAAGTACGTCGAGAGAAATTTTACCTTCGATTTGTGGGAGTGGAATGAGCTTGCCCGCAAAAAATTCGGGCGCGCCACATTCATCAACATGCAGATGACTGACGTCCGAGCAGAAAATCGATTCATGGCGTTCGGTCAAAAAACGAAGGGCCAGAACATTTGCGGCCGTTCCGTTAAAGACAAAGAAAACTTCAGTTTGATTGCCGAACTGCTTTTTAAACGCAGCAATTGCAGTTTCGCTTTGCAGGTCTGTGCCGTAGCTGGGTGCGTGGTCTGAATTGCACTCGATCAGAGCTCTCATCAATTCGGGATGGACGCCGGAATGATTGTCGCTTCCGAAACCCTTCATAAAACACCTTGAAATAAAAAATTGTAGGCAATCAATGCTGCGGTTTTTGACGTCTGATCATTAAAATCGAGTGGCGGTGAAACTTCATAGATACCCAGCCCGCGAACATCTGAAACAGTAAAGAGTTTTGACATAAACTGCAAAACTTCTTCGGTTTTCAGTCCGGTAACCCAGGATTGGCTGCAGCCCGGAGCTTCGGTTGAAGTCAGACAGTCGATATCAAAACTGATGAAAACCGGAGTCGATTTTGTCAGCTGTATAAATGGCGGTTTTTGAAAGAGGCTATCGAGGCCGCCGTTGTTCAGCAGGTCGCGAAGACTGAAGATCGAAGCTTTTTTGCTCTGCGCCCATTTGCGGTGAACCAGTGAGTTGCACTGAGGCTGAATACCGACTTCAGCAAAATCAAAATTGTCTGTGAACTCATTGAGTAACCGGTAAAATGGCGTACCGCTGTTGAAGCCGTTATTGTCGGGCCGGACATCCAGGTGGGCATCAAAGTTAATGACGAGAGGCCTGATTTTCTGGCTGAGATTCGCCTTCAGAAACCCGCTTGCGTCGGAGTAACCGTAATCGTGACCGCCGCCCAGCGTGAGGGTGCGGACTCTTTTGCTA
>JANOJH010000759.1:0-1186 GCA_031408135.1 Bdellovibrio sp.
GGCTCCACCACAGCTGACGGAACGATCATAGTAGTCAGTATGGCGAAAGCCAATGCAATGGCCCATCTCATGCGCCATGATAGTAGCAATACCATTCACTGTTAAATTATAGGTCGATTCTAAGATGCCACTCATTTTTATAGTTCCATAAGGGTTTCCAGAGGATGTAGGGAACCCTGCAGAACCCAATATGCCTTGGCGCTCCTGTGATTTGCTTAGTCTTGTGAAAACAATACTTGCCGAGCTAGTGGTTACTCGCGTAAAAGTTAATCCAAGGTTCTCTGCATTGTAGCGCCTGATGGCTTCATCTAGAGCGGCAAAATTGGTAGCGCTAAATGTGGTGGGCATATACACCGTGATAGTCCTGGGAAACCCGGTTACCAATTGGTTAGTTGAGTACTGTTCAACAGCCGCAACTCTCTTGCCGGGCTTCATGCGAGCCAGATCTGCTGACGTTAAATAGATATCTCCCTCAACAAGATAACCGTTATCAAATTTAATGGGAACGTGATTAACTACATCAAATCCGAGATTGATGAGTTGACTTCTTACATCATCGGAAATTGATACAGAATCCGCATCCTGGTTTTCCTGGCAGGAGTAAAACACTCCTGATCCGATCAGCAGCAAGCAGAGAAAGGTTAGCGTTTTTTTCATACGTTTAGGTTTAGGTTAAAATAGTAACTTTGAAAGTATGAAATAATTGGTGAAACGTAAAATTTTGAACTCAATTCTTTCTTCAAGAACATCAATATTGATTGATTTTGTTGCAAAAATTTAAATAAGACATTGGCTAAATGTCCACTTCTGAAAAAACATTTACGGTCTGTTTATTATTTTTCGCTTCAACGGGTTTCAGTCAGGACAGGCTTTCACCTAATCTGGTGCATAAGGCTTTCAAATTTGAAAAAAGTAAGACTACACTCACCATCAGCGTTAAAGATTCCATTGCCTTCCAAAAAAAGTATGAAGGCGACATCACCGTTCATCGCAAACATGGCAACTCTAACTGCTTTGTGATTACCGCAAACCGACATGATGTGCTAGAGGTGCTGAAAAAGGATCCTAACATATTGTTTATAGACCATCACCGAAAAGCCGTTGCTGAATCAAGTCTTGAGTATGTAAATATGTCATTTAATCGTGTAAGCAAGGCTCACCAATTTTTTCCTAATGAAAATGGCAG
>JANOJH010000766.1:0-1381 GCA_031408135.1 Bdellovibrio sp.
TGAAACTTTTTTGTACTTTCAATCATCTCATTTCAAATTAAAGATTAATTCGTTCTCTTTAATCATTAAAACTTTAATGAAGAATTTCCCTTCTTCGCTAATCATCATAATTTGTTTAGTCTGTTCAATCAATTCATTTGCTCAACGTCAGGCCATCACCGTTTCGGGAATAGTTTTGGACTCCGCTTCAAAACAACCCTTACCATTTGTTGCGGTGCAGATCAAAGGAAAACCCGCTGGTCAATCTTCCGGTGAAGATGGCTCTTTTTTTATCCCCTGCTTATTGGGCGACACTTTGGTTTTCACACGCCTGGGATACAATCCAAGCCTCCACATAGCCGACCAGGAAGGCCCATCTTTAAAAATTGAACTTGCCGAAAACGCGCGTATGCTAAAAGGCATCACCGTTTATGATAAAATAACTATTCCTGGAGTTGACGATTGGAAAAAAGACCTGAAGCCTGGCAAGCCAATCAAACTTGAAAATAAAACCGCCATAGAACCAAGTTATGAAATGATACCAACTTTTGGACCTGGCATGACCATTGGCTTTGGCGGCAAAGACAAAACGAAAAAGAAACGGGATGACCTGATAAAGACAGAAGTCTTTCGGACTACAATTAATTCACCAGAAGTAAAAAAGCAATTAATGGATCTCTACGTTATCTCCGAAGCAACCTATTATCGCAAGTTGGAGGCCTTCAACAAAGAAAATCCGGATGTGGCTTACCTCACTTCACGCAATGAAATAATATCCTTGCTCATTCAATTCTTTGCCCTTAAAGAGCCATAACAAAACTCTTTGCTAAATTTAAAGAATGGAAGAACATTTTCAGAGTCCACAAATCGTTCGTGATTTTGTCATTGGCATGTCGGATGGACTTACGGTTCCTTTTGCTTTAGCGGCCGGGTTAAGTGGTGTTGTCGATTCAGCTTCCATTGTCATTACCGCTGGTCTGGCAGAAATTGCAGCGGGTTCCATTGCCATGGGATTGGGCGGCTACCTGGCGGGGCAAACAGAAATTGAGCATTATGATTCGGAAGAAAGACGAGAGTACGATGAGATTGTACATAAGCATGAAATTGAAATAATTGAAACCAAAGAAATTTTTGCAGAGTACGGTTTGAACGACCAGCTTCAGGAAACCATCGCACGTGAGATGGCTAAAAATCCCAAGAAGTGGGTGGACTTCATGATGCGCTTTGAGCTTGGCTTGGAAAGGCCAAATAAAAACCGCGCACACCAAAGTGCCTTTATAATTGGTATCTCTTACGTTACAGGTGGATTGATTCCCCTTAGCGCTTATTTTTTTACAGAATCTTCCCGCGAAGGATTGATTTACTCTTCCATTATCACTGCCATTTGTCTTGTTGCCTTTGG
>JANOJH010000799.1:0-1040 GCA_031408135.1 Bdellovibrio sp.
GCGGCCGACCTCATTGCCGTTGAAGGCAATCCTCTCGAACAGATTGATGCGTTGCGCAAGGTTAAGTTTGTGCTGAAGGATGGCGGGGTCTTCAAGCGCGATGGTGTTATGACGCCAGAAAAATTTATGCATGGTGGACCGGTGAATGGATGGAATATTAGATAATGGGCACCTCTAAAAACTAATAATGGAACGCAGATAATTATGATGATCCCGATAGCTATCGGGAATGATTTTATCAGCGAAAATCCGTTTAATCAGTGTTATCAGCGTTCTATTTGTATTCCATTTGTGGGTTTTTTAGAGATGCCCTAAAATCTATTTTACTTTTGCAGAATAGTTGCTATGCCTGCGCATACGGACAACTTTTCCGCTGGCGTCAGTATCAAAAACAATTTCTTCGCCCAACGTTTTATCGCTGCGCACACGCTTAAAGGTATTGCCTTCTACATGGCGCAGCATAGTCATGTCTTCATCCGGATTGGTGGAAGGAAAACTGAGCATGGCCAATTCGCCATACCACGGGGTGATCAATAGTTCGGAGCCCCAAGGTTGTTGCGAATAAATGCCTGCGAATTTGGTTAAGTCCACGCCTTCTTTTATCAATTGCTTCTCTTTGGGAATTTTGGAAATCAGTTCGTGAATTTCTTTTGTAAAAAACTCCGGGCTTTCACCTCCGGCATTGATCATCACGCTGTAGGCCATTTTTTCTTTTGGGTCAAGTTGCAGGGTTGTTCGATACCCAGGACAAGCACCTCCATGACCCACCAGCGTATTGTTCCCTTGTTTTGAAACAGAAAATCCAAGCCCCCACGAAGTTGTCCAATCAGGATCGATCCAATGCACCCGTTGCATTTCTTTTAGTGTGGATGCCTGGAGAAGTTCAACGCCACCTTTTTCCATCAATCGAAATTGCCAGGATGCAAAGCGGCCCAAGTCTTCTACCGTGGAAGAAAATCCCGCGGCAGCGGTAATGCCACGTGCATCAAATAATTCCACAGGCTCCCTGCTGCCGTCACGTTTCAAGGCACCATAGCCAA
>JANOJH010000012.1:0-1308 GCA_031408135.1 Bdellovibrio sp.
ATTCAAAAGCCAGGTTCTTTTTGATTTTGTGCTTTTTCTTTCTATTCACTCTACTTGGATCAGTTCTTAGTGGATGCCAGGAAGGATTAGAGGAAATTATCGAGCCTCCGTCTGACACAGTTATTGCAGCAAACTCTGTAGTCTCAAATTTAATCCTTCGCATAGCTCTTAGCGATGGGTCATTCGATAATATCCTTGATAATTCCAGTTGTACGTCATTAATATTGCCTGTAACAGTGACGGTCAATGGGCAGACAATTAAAATAGATTCAGCAGATGATTTGAAGACCGTGGAACGCATTTTAGACGAGTTCGAAAATGATGATGACACGTTGCGTATCATTTTTCCTGTCAAGGTCACACAGGCTGATTATACGGAGTTGATCATTAGAAATGAAGAAGAGTTAGAAAGGACTATTGAACTATGCAAGGAAGACGGATTTGATGAGGACATCGAGTGCGTTGATTTTAAATATCCTTTAACCTTCTCTGTCTATGATTCTAAGAATCAGTTATCGGACGTCATTACGATCAACGATGATCGGGAGTTGTATAGGTTTTTTGATACACAGGAGGAAGGCGATTTGGTGGGCTTTAAGTTTCCGATTACTGTAATTCTGTTTGATGGAGAGGAAATTACAATAAATAATAATGATCAACTGAAAGGCGTGATTGAAAATGCCAGTGATGATTGCGATGAAGACGATGATAACGATCACAATGATGACGATGCAGATGACGCTGCATTAATTAATACATTGCTTGCCAGTGATTGGGAGATAACCTACTTTTTTAATGGGACAGATAAAACAAAGGCATTTGCTGATTTTGTGTTAAAGTTTTTTAGTGATAGAACTGCATCAGCTACGGATGGGGTTTCTTTAGTCAAGGGCACCTGGCAAAGTTATGGAGATGAGGGTTTTTTGGAGCTCGAATTTGATTTCGAAGAGGCTCCATTCAATGATCTTCAGAAAGATTGGGAACTGGTTGAATTCACTGACTCCTCCATCAAGTTAAAGAATGTTAGTGAAAAAGATGGATCAGTAAGCACGTTGTTCTTTAAGAAAAAGTAGAACATTACTTGCTGAACGGAGAATACAAGCCAGCTCCACCTGAATTACTTTTCAAGAATCAGAATGCTAAATACTATGGGTTTTCCATCCCTCGCTAAATCGTTGGATTATAAACAAAAAAAGCTTCCCGATATAAATCAGAAAGCTTTAGAAGTCGGGGCGGCCATCCCGATAGCTATCGGGAGAACTGACGACCTTGGCGCCTCAAGCGCCACGCGATAAATCGGCTAAAAAC
>JANOJH010000146.1:0-1039 GCA_031408135.1 Bdellovibrio sp.
GACAAAGGTCCAACAAAAAATATCGGGGTGCTTTAGATCCATGGAGGGTGCACAAATATTTTGTCGCGTTCGGAGTTATCTTGTGACCTGTCGAAAACATGGAATTAATCCAACAGAAGCACTCAACCTACTGTTCGCTGACGAAAAACCATTCTTTATGACTTAGCGGCTGGCCTGTTACAAAGATTTTTCATTTTATAACATCTGACTTTAAATCCAGCGCGAAAACTATTGCCGGAATTTACAAACGTAGATGGGCGGTGGAGCTTTTGTTCCGCTGGCTCAAGGGGCACTTAAATATCCGGCGCTTGCCAACAAAAACTCCGAACTCCATCAAGACCCAGCTTGCAGTTGCCGTTCTGGTTCAACTGCTACTGCAACTTAAAAAAATACTTGATCGCTTCACCGGAACACTTTGGGAACTATTGAGATCCATCCGAACAGGATTAAACCACAGAATTATTGCCACTAGCGGGGCACCGCCCGGTTGCAGGTGGGCTCTGAATCCTGAAGCGGGTCTTACATCATGAATTTATTGGAATTCTTCCGGTCAGGCCTGTTGTGATGACTACAAGTGACTACAAAAAGCGAATCACCTTCAAAAAAATGTTCTTTTATACCGCCTTCTTAAGTTTATTATTTGATGTCACCTTAACAATCATTTTAAGATTTTCTCGATTAAGCTGATCTTGCAACACCAACTCAATAGCCAACTCAGGCAACAAACCGATTTTCTTAGCAAGGCCCAGCGCTCGTTTAATAGAAGGAATTTTACGCCCGTTTTCAATGTCGTTCAGCGCCTGTTTTGAAAGTTTTAAATACTTCGACATTTCAACTTGAGTCAATTCTTCGCCCAACCGGTGAGCTTTGACTAAATCACCAAAATTTAATGGACCATATACTTTTTCAATATCTTGAGTGGTTATGTTTTTAGTACTCATGTTTATTGACCTCTTCGATAATTATAAGTTTAACTTCACCCTTAATTTGCTCGGTGTAAAAGGCCCGATAAGCCTTGCTTAGCCTAATCGATCTTTGA
>JANOJH010000155.1:0-1392 GCA_031408135.1 Bdellovibrio sp.
AAATTCGATTTTTCATTAACACCCTCACTGGGCTTATCGGAACATCATTGATTAAACTTAAAATTCGCCTCATTCTGAGAAACAGGCGTTTAAATTTCGGTGAATTTTAGCATTTTACGAGTGAGAAAAACTTCATTTTGATCGATGCCGACCAGAACCGGGCTGATGATGAGCCCCTTTTTTTTTGCAAGACTCAGCAGATTGGCGTACTCCGGATCAATTTCTTTTGCTACGGCAAAAGCGGTAACATCATCACGCTGAACGGTAAAAATAATTTCGGCTTTGTGCCCTTCATCCAGAAGTTCCATCATTTCACGCAGGTGCTTTTGCCCCCGTTCAGTTACGGCATCGGGAAACAAGGCCGTGGCTTCGCCATTGATCTGCTCCGAAAAAGTAGTGTTTTTAATTTCGATATAGTGCTTTTTAGATTTAGGATTTTGTAAATCGGCCTCTGTCAGGCAAAACACTCCATCGAGCCTGGTTTTTTCTGAAATTTTATGTTCCGATTTATAAAAACGGTAGTTGTCCCAATGTGGAAAATGACTCTTCTCATCCGCGAGTAAATTCAGAATCGCTTCCTGCACTATTTTATTCGGGTTGGAAGTATTCACTCCGACCCAGGTGCCGTTTGTGGCCTGAATGGCCTCGAGGGTACCCTTAAGCTTCTTACTTTCATCACTATTGAGACTGAACCAGCACTGCTGCCGCGTATTTTTTTCGATTACGCCTTTGAGACTACCGGTATTCGGAACATGAATTGTGATATTTTCGCCCTCATACTCAACGTCAGCAAAAAATCTTTTATAACGCTGTAGCAAAGTGCCGACAAGCAGCGGTTTAGCAAATTTCATTATTCGTTTACATTCTTTCCGGAACAGGAATTCCCAGCAAATTCAGACCATTAACCAAAACCAGACCGACGGCGGCGCTCAAAGCCAGACGCGCCTTTCGCAGCTCAGTATCGGCCACGTTACCGATCGGGCAATCGTGATAAAACGCATTGAATTTTTTCGCCGTTTCGTAAAGGTACGTGCAAAGTGCCGCCGGCTTATAGTTTTCTGCTGAAGCCACAACTACGCCATTAAAATTCATCAGGTGCTGCATCAGTTTAATTTCGGCAGGGTGTGTAAGAAGTTGGCCGTTAAAATCGATTCCATTTTGGCCGAATTTTTTGAGCAATGAATTAATTCGCGCATAAGAATACTGAATAAATGGTCCACTTTCGCCATCGAGTTTCAGCCATTCATCCATATCAAAGACAATTTTCTTATTGGTGTCTTGCCGAAGCATGCCGTATTTGATCGCGCCTTTAGCAACAGTATCGGCCACATTTTCAATTTCATCCGCAGACCACTCATCTTTATAGCGTGCCAGGTACTGAGTCTTCACGTG
>JANOJH010000191.1:0-1325 GCA_031408135.1 Bdellovibrio sp.
AGCTCGGCATTGATTACGTAATCTGCCCGCTGCTGCCAATACTTGGGGCCGGGAGAACCCGAACCTGTTCGATATTCATTTGGTGTGGGAAGCATTTGATCAAGCTGCTCAAATTTTCCTTGCCATTTAGGTGTTTCTGGCATGATCTGCTGAGCCCAGGACAGTGTTGATGTTCCAAAAAAAAGAAGCAGTAAAAATCGGTTCATATGATTGAGATTAATTTATTACAGTTGTTAATTCAATGTCGTTTAGTTAAGCTTTCTTTTAATCACCTCACCTCCATCCTCTCCCGAGGAGAGGAGGTTATTATGGTGGGTTCTAAAAATTCAATTGATCTCTTTAATCACCTCATTCCTGTTTCCCCAGAAGGGAAATGATAAGCGGAAATTGAATTTTTAGAAGTCCCCTTATGCTTAACTAAACGACATTGGTTGTTAATTACCAAAATGTGCGGTCTTTCATAAGTATAAAAGCGATTCCCGCAATAGCGGAAGAGATGACCATCTTCCAGTCCCTTCGCGAAGTTCTAAATATATCGACTGAAATATAGCTAAGACCGAGAAAGAGTGCTACTACTATTATTTGACCTAACTCAAGGCCTAAATTAAAGGCCAGAAGCTGGGATAAAATAGAGTGGTCTTTTCCCAACATTGCCTTTAAATAATTGGAAAAACCCAGGCCGTGGATGAGGCCAAATAGAAGAGCAAACCAATAATTAATTTGGATATTTTTTCCTCCGGTAGATTCTTCCTTTCGAAAAAGATTAGACCCGGCTGTAATAAAAATTGTGAGTGGAATAAGAAATTCTATGAGCTCCGTTTTAACAGAAATGATTCTGAAGGTTGATAAGGCCAGTGTTATGGAATGACCGATTGTAAATGCAGTAACCAAGATTAAAATTTTCTTCCAATCCGTCACCACGTAAACAACACAGAGTGCCAGCACAAACATAATGTGATCATAGCCATTGATGTAGTCCAGAATATGGTCTTTGCCAAGACCGAAGTAGAGGGCGAATTCGCTCATTTATGGTGTTTGATAATTAGCGGATCGTAAATGTAATGGTAACTTGCTCCAGTGGCAACAAATTTCACCCGAGCGGGTGTTTGACTGAGAGTTGCGAATGACATTACGTAAAGTTTGACTTTGCATGACTTAAGTAAAGGCTTTACTTTAGGGGTTGGGAATAGAGATATATAGATGACAGAGTCTCTATATATACAGATGTTGGCGGTAATTATTTCAGGACAATATGAGCCTTAGCGACATAATAAATTACGGACTACAAACAATCTTCGGGATACTGAGTATCGTTGGACTATACT
>JANOJH010000204.1:0-6202 GCA_031408135.1 Bdellovibrio sp.
GCTGCTAAAGACTTCCGGCCGGCTGGTAATAGGGCTGAACCAGATTTCCCAGGTGGCCAGGGCCTGGCCAATCAGCATGCTAAGGCCGGTGATGGTTTTAAAGCCTTTCCTTTTGGCCATTTTTAAAAAAACCGTCTCTTCGGGGCGGTAAATCAGATCAAAGGCAAATGCCTGCTGACTTTTAACCCCGTTCAGCAGACTTTCAAAAATTCTTAAATCGGAATCGTCGGTTTTAATTCCGCTCATACCCAGCGGCGTGGCCTGAATAACGAGCTTTGCGTTTTCGGCCGCGAAATCAAAGGAATAATCGGCAGAAATAAATTCGGTGCCGGAAAAAATATTTTTAAAATCCTGGACAATTACTTCTGCCCGCGCCTGATTACGGTTGCAGATCACAACACGCTTTGCACCCTCAACGGCCACGGCAAAGGCCGCCGCCCGGGCTGCTCCGCCGGCACCCAGAATTAAAACATTCTGAGCATCCAGATCCGCATCGCTCTGAAGTAAAGAATCCTGCAGACCAAGGATATCGGTATTGTGACCACTCCACCTGCTGTTTTTTATTTCGATCACATTAACGGCGCCAACTGTGCGGGCTTCTTTCGATACATTGTCGAGCAGGTCAAACAGCCGCTCTTTGTGTGGAATGGTCACATTAAAGCCCACACGCTCAGGCATTTGCCTTTGCTGCTGAATGAATTCCTTAAGCTTGGCTGACGGAACATCGATGGCTTCATAGGTAAATTCCTTTTGCGCCTGAAGCCCTGCCAAAAAAGAAAATAAATCCGGAGAAAGCGAATGCGAAACAGGATGTCCGATCACGGCCGCAGTTCTCATCATTGGGTGAGCTCTGCAAGGATTGTGAAAAATTCCGGATACGATATGCCAACGCATTCAGAACCGTGAATGACGTTTTCACCATCAGCCACTAAGGCGGCAATACTAAACGCCATGGCAATGCGGTGATCATGAAAGCTGTCTATTCGGGCGCCCTTCAATTTTTGCGGGCCTTCAATAATAAATCCATCGGGCGTGGTTTCAATTTTGGCGCCCATGGCGCGCAGATTTTTAGCCACAGCTTCGATGCGGTCGGTTTCTTTTACGCGAAGCTCTTCAGCGCCGGTCACCACAGTTTTGCCATGTGCTTGCGTTGCAAGAACGGCCAGCATCGGAAGTTCGTCAATCAGTGACGGCACTTCAGCCTCTGCAACAGTTACACCGCGAAGCTTGCCGGAGCGAATGCGAATATTACCGACAGGCTCAGGAATAGTTTCTGTTACTTCGGTTTCGATGATTACACCCATGCGCTCAAGCACTTTAATAAAACCGGTGCGTGTGGGATTAAGGGAAATATTTTTAAGTTCAAGATTTGAATTTTCAACAAGAGCCGCACCCGCAAGCCAAAACGCAGCCGTAGAGGGATCGCCCGGTACATTAAGATTATTCGGCGTAAATTTCTGCCCGCCGGTCACCAGAACTTCTTTGGAGTTGGAGCTTACCTTTACGCCGAAGTGATTTAAAAGCCGCTCGGTGTGATCGCGGCTGTGAATCTCGCCACTGATGCGGGTTGTGCCCGCGGCAGAAATAGCCGCCAGCATAATGGCTGTTTTAATCTGCGCACTGGCAATTTTCAATTCGTAATCGATTGCCTTTAAATTACGTCCGGAAACTTTCAGCGGCGCAAAGTCGCCGTTACGAAGTTCGAACTGGGCCCCCATCAGTTGCAGTGGTGCCGCCACGCGCTTCATGGGGCGCTTCACAAGACTGGCATCGCCCGTCATTTCACATTGAAGTTGCGGTACACCTGCCATCACACCCATCATGAGCCGCATGGTGGTGCCCGAATTGCCGCAATCTAAAATACTAGCGGGCTGCCGAAAAGCCTCGGGCCCGCGGCCTTCAACAATTGTTTTTCCATCTTCTTTTTTAATCGTAACGCCAAGATTGGTTAATACCCGGGCAGTCGACTGCACGTCTTCACTTTCAAGCAAATGCGAAATTACAGTGCGGCCGTTTGCCAGTGCACCAAAGATCAAGCCGCGGTGAGAAATCGATTTATCTCCGGGAACATTGGGGCTTCCTACAAATTTCCTTGCCGGCCACACTCGAACGTCTGCCATGAAATTAGCTCCTCAATAATGCGTTTTTTGTCTCAGAGAACTGGAATTTATTATCCCATTATCGGTGCGCATCATCAAGGAAACAACTTCCGACCAAGGTCTGGAAACTAGATGACGCCGAGCTCTTTTAGATTTTGCGCAAGATCTTCCGGATTTTTGAAATGCACCGTTGTAAAACCAAGCCGATTTGCATCTGCAATATTCGCGGCCGCGTCGTCGATGAAGATACTTTCCGAAGGCGTAATGTCGTGAGTTTTGCATAAGAAGTGAAAAATCTCGTCATCGGGTTTTTTCATTTTGATGTCTCCGGAGACCACGATGGCTTCAAACCATCCTAAAAAATCATAAAGTTTTTTTGCCACCAAAAAAGTTTCGCCCGACCAGTTGCTGAGTCCCAAAAGCCGATGCTTTTTATTATTTCTGATTTGTTGAAGAATCTCTAAGGTGCCAGCGATAGGACCATTGAGCATTTCGGGCCAGCGCTGATGATAAATGTGAATGTAAGATTCATACTGAGGATATTTTTTAATGAGCTCGGAAACGGCTACTTCAAACGGCCGGCCTGCATCCTGCTGCACATTCCACTCATGATTGCAGTTAGAATTTAAAAAGTATTCCATCTCAGAAGCGTCGTTAAAAATTTTACGAAATAAATAACGAGGGTCCCAGTCAATAAGCACCCCACCCAAGTCGAATACTACATTTTTGATTTCGGATCTCATATTTCCTTTCACATCCGACCAAAGTCTGGTCCGACTCCCAAAACTAACCCACGAATTATTCAGACGAACTAATTATTTGAATATTAATGGCAGCGTGATAAGCGATGCCTTGCGGGCACGGACAAACGGCGTGTTTTTGAACAAACGTTTCAGTTCACGCTGTAAATACACAACGTCGGTCGGACTGTTTGCCAGCGACAACAAGGTATTTGTCAGTAATTTGTAGCTCTCGACTTCGCCATTCGGTTTCACTTTCAGCCTGATCGACAGTGCACCATCCAAAAGATTAATTTGCTTCAAAACCAGCGAAATCTCGCTAAGCGGCTTTTCCACTGATTTCTGCACTTGTAAGGTGCTGAGGCCACCAACTACATACGGCCGCGGATTAACGAACCACCCATGCAATACCAACCGGCTCTTTAAAGGATCGCGGTTGCCTTTTACTTCAGTCACTCCATGCGGGAATCGCGGGTCAAACACGATTAACTGATTCATCATTGACGGAATGGTGTCTGCAAAACTGTTGAATTCGTAGTTATCGGACTTTTTGTAATTCGGCCAGTAATTCAGAGTGGATTCTTTCAGAATTAAAGTTTCGCCGCCTTTAAATTCTTTTTTGTTCGGAGTCAAAGAATATACAAATGCCCACGGACCATGTGGAACGTCGGAATGCAGGTTCTGAAAACAGCCATCAACGTAATAGCTCAACCACGGCGGCGAAATGTCGTGGCAACCCAGGTTTTCGCGACCCCATTGTACAAGATACGAGTGAAAATCACGATACACTTTTTGCGAGAAGTAGTGAAACGCCGGTGTGCGGACCGCATGATACTGATTTTCATCAAACCAGAAATCCCAGACAAATCTTTTCTGATGTGTCGCCCGGCTGTCTTTGAAATTTTCGTCAAACTCGCGGCGAAGTTTTCGGTAATCAGAATAGAAATTTTTATGAACTGAAAAATTTTTCATTCAGAGTCAGTTTACTTTTTTCACTCTTTGAAAAATCCGGCCGAAAATGCTGTGGCCGTTCTGATCTTTCATTTCAATTTCAACGGTATCGTTTTCTTTCATGAACGGAGTTTTAATTTCGCCAAAGTTGATTTGTTCGAGCACCCGTTTTTCTGCTAAACAGCTTGAACCTACACTTGGATTTTCATTAGAAACGGTGCCGCTTCCAATCAGGGTTCCGGCAGCAAGATCCCGTGTGCGGGCCGCATGCGCGATCAGTTGTCCGAAATGAAAATGCATTTCTCCGGCGTTTGCTTTGCCGAAAAATTCGTTATTTAGTCGAACATCCAGTGGAAGGTGAACCCGCCCGTTTTTCCAGGCGTTCCCAAGCTCATCGGTTGTGACCGCCACGGGAGAAAGGCTTTTATTCGGCTTGCTCTGAAAAAAACCGAAACCCTGAGCAAGTTCTTCGGGAATCAGTCCGCGCAATGAAACGTCATTAATTAACACGACAAGTTTGATATGTTCTAAAGCTTTTTCGGGCGTTGTTCCCATCGGCACAAAATCCGTAATAACGCCGACCTCGGCCTCAAAATCAGTACCGTGAGCAAAATCCCGCTGAGGAATATCGTCTGTAGGTGCAAGAAATTTTCCGCTTTCGGCCTGATACATCAATGGCACGGTTAGAAGCGTTTCAGGCGGAGCCGCTTTGCGGGCCTGACGCACAAGTTTTATATGATGAATGAAAGCTGAACCATCCGCAAAAAGCCACGTTCGGGGCAAGGCCGAATGAAACAAATTAAAGTCAGTTGCTTTTTCAGCGTACACATATTTATGGTCGTTGAGTTGCCGATAAAGTTCGGCCAGTGCCGGCGCCACGGTTTTCCATTTTTCAATAGCTTCCCGGAGCGAAGGTGAAATCGGGCTTGCGCGGGCAAAGGTTTTCAAATCTTTCGAAATGACGACCAATTCACCATCCAGCGAGCTGTCTAATTTTAGAGTGGCTAATTTCATTACTAATCCAGTGTAAATAACAGATTAACGCCAACTGCACGCGAGTTTGAAACTCCGTTGGCGAGGTCACCGGGCACGGTCTCAAAAAAGACATTGGCACCCAGATTCGGAACAAACTTAAACTGCGCACCGAAAGTAAGAGGCGTAATAAAGGCCTTTACATCCGCAAGGCTACCCGTAGAAACCTCGTCTCCGAGTTTTACAGAGAATGAAGGACCGACATAGACGCCAGCGTACTCTTCGAATTTAAACATCAACTGAGCCGGAATTTCAAAGTATGAAATCTTACCTTTTCTCGTCAGGCCGCCGATTTCGGAAGCAAATGGCCGCTCAGAATAAAACATTCCCGAACGCAGGCCCATGTTAGAAGAAAAATTTAATACAGTCGAAATTCCTAGCTGAAACCCGACCTCTTGTTTGTCGGAAGTTGATCCGACAATCTTGGCAGTATTCCACTTAAATCCGGCTTCGATTGCGGGCATCGAATAGGAAAAATCAGGTGATGTCTTTTGTGCGAACGTCAGGGATGAAAAAAACAATGAAATCATAAGAAGCATCGTTTTCATGAGCTCTCCTTTTTGTGAGGCTCCACGTTAACAACCTTTTCAGACAAAAACCAGTAGACGATGCGCAGCAAATGACCCTGTGATTTTTTTCATGCTATATTCGGGAAATGTCCAATTTAACATTGCATAATTACTTTCGCAGTTCGACCTCATATCGCGTTCGCATTGCATTAGAACTCAAGGGCCTGAAATATGATTACCGGTCCGTCCATTTGGTGGCCAACGGGGGCGAGCAGAATTTGCCGGCCTATCGGCAACTTAATCCGATTGGTGGAGTTCCTACTCTTGTCCACAACGGTAAGGCGATTTCGCAGTCTTTTGCCATCATCGAGTATCTGGAAGAGATATTCCCGCTCCCGATGCCTCTATTTTCGCCGGATGCCTTTGAAAATGCAAAAATCCGCCAGCTCTGCGAAACGATCAATGCCGATATTCACCCGCTGCAGAATCTAAAGGTTACTCAATATCTCGAAATACAGCTTAAAGCCGACCCTGAACAAAAAAGCAAATGGCTTAATAAATGGATTTCCGAGGGCCTGAAAGCTTTCGAGGAAAGCCTTTCACCTTATGCCGGCAAATACTGCTTCGGAGACAAAATAACGGCGGCTGACTTATTTTTGATTCCGCAGCTATTCTCATCAATGCGGTTTGGTGTTGATGTATCCGGTTTTAAAAAGCTTGCGCAGATTAACGAAAATTGCCTGTTACTTGAGGCTTTCAAAAATGCGCATCCCCACCGCCAGCCCGATACCCCTCCTGAACTCAAGATCCTGTAATTTCATAGTCCATAGTTTTTACATATAATAACTTCATTCTCCTAAGGTGCTGCGCT
>JANOJH010000230.1:0-5909 GCA_031408135.1 Bdellovibrio sp.
TACGAAATATTGACCACATTTTTTTGCAGCTTCCTGAACGGGCTCAATCGCCTGTTTCTTGGTGCCGACAAAAAACCGTAGTTCGCGCCAACCAAGCCGCAGATTTCGTTAAAGAAATCGCAGCAGAAGGCGGAGCCGCTATTTTTGTCGGCACCAAGAAACAGGCGATTGAGCCCGTTCAGGAAGCTGCAAAAAAATGTGGTCAATATTTCGTAACCAAGCGTTGGCTCGGCGGAATGTTAACTAACTTTGAAACCATCAAAGCTTCTATCGATCGTTTACGTAAAATCGACGTGATGAAAGAAAAAGGCGAATACCATTTATTAACTAAGAAAGAGCGCGCTGGCCTTGATAAAGAAGCCATCCGCTTAACTGAATACCTTGAAGGTATCAAAGACATGAAAACTCTTCCCCGAGTTATGTTTGTTGTTGATATGCCGAAAGAACACATCGCCATCGCAGAAGCTAAAAAACTTGGAATCAAAGTTGTGGCAATTGCCGATACAAACTCTGACCCTGAATCTGTTGATTACCCAATTCCAGGAAACGACGATGCTATCCGCGCGATCAAATTATTCTCTAACCTCGTAGCAGACTCTTTCATCGAAGGCGCTAAAATCTGGGAACAGAAATTACGCTCTCAATCTGACAAAGGTTCTGATTTAGCTAAAGAAAAAATGGCAGACGCTCCTAAAGAAGCGGCTCGTCCGGCCCGTGGCCCTCGTGGTACTCGTCCAGATGATAAAAAACCTGCTGTTGGACCAACTGTTGTTAAGGCCAGCAAAACTCGAAAACTCGTGGCTGCCGGAACTGCTGATTTAGTCGAAATCGAAGCGGAATTAAACGAAACAAAAGAAACTAAAGACGAAGCAGCTGAGTAATTTCAGAGGCTTCGCAATACGAAAAAAATTAATTAAAAACCCCTTCCACAACCGGCTGGGGTTTTCTTACAAAACGGGAGATTTCCTATGTCTATCTCTGCCTCAATGGTTAAAGAATTACGTGAAAAAACAAGCGCCGGAATGATGGATTGCAAAAAAGCTTTAGAAGAATCAAAAGGTGATTTTGAAGCCGCAATCGAATGGTTAAGAATAAAAGGTCTGTCAGCCGCTTCTAAAAAGGCTGATCGAATTGCTGCGGAAGGAACAGTTTTCGCAACCACTACAGGAAAAAATGCGGTTGTTGTTGAAATCAATTCTGAAACTGACTTCGTTGCAAGAACTGATAATTTTAAAAATTTCGTAAACTCTGTTGCTCAACATGTGTTAAAAACGACCTCGACTGCGCCTTTGCTCGAGCAGGATTTTGCCGGAGCTCCGGGTAAAAAAGTAGGCGACGTTCTGAAAGAAGCAATTGCAACAATCGGTGAAAATACAGTTATCCGAAGAACTGAAAAATACACGACAAACGATAATGGATTGGTTCACACCTATATTCATGGCGAAGGTAAAATCGGCGTGATGATTGAAGTTTTGGCTTCAACGACGGCCGCGGCGAACTCTCCTGAAGCAAAAACGCTGGCTTCTGATGTTTGCCTTCACATTGCGGCGATGAACCCAATGGCCCTTTCTCAGGATCAAATGGATCCTGCAGTTGTTGCAAAAGAAAAAGATATCCTGAGACAAAAAGCAGTTGAGTCCGGCAAGAAACCCGAAATGCTGGATAAAATCGTTGAAGGTCAGATCCGAAAATTCTTGGCAGAAAACTGCCTTTTAGATCAAAACTTCGTTAAAAATCCTGACTTAACAATCAGTGCCTATGTTAAAGAGTGTTCTAAAAAAGCAGGCGGCGATTTAACTATCAAACGCTTCGTTCGTTTTGAACTCGGTGCCGGAATTGAAAAAAAGGTAGTTGATTTTGCAGCCGAAGTTGCAGCTCAGACAAAAACTCACTAGTTGTTGAAATAACCTTTACGCGGGAGCTTTTTTGAAAAAACCAATTTATAAGAGAATTCTTCTTAAGTTGAGTGGAGAAGCTCTTGCCGGTTCTCAGGGAACCGGCATCAATACAACTGTCATCAAACAAATTGCTCAGGATATTAAAGCAGCCCACGATACCGGCGTAGAAATCGGATTGGTTATCGGCGGCGGAAATATTTTTCGCGGCATCGCCGCTTCCGCGCAGGGAATGGACCGCGCTAGCTCGGATTATATGGGCATGCTCGCAACGTGTATTAATTCGCTTGCTTTACAAGACGCGCTCGAAAAAGAAAATGTTCCGACGCGGGTTCAGACCGCCATTCAAATGGATGAAATTGCAGAACCCTATATCCGTCGCAGAGCCATTCGCCACCTTGAAAAAGGCCGACTGGTCATCTTCGGAGCAGGTACTGGTAATCCCTTCTTTACAACCGATACCGCGGCCGCATTAAGAGCAATGGAAATTAACGCCGAAGTTCTTATGAAAGCCACGAAGGTTGATGGTATTTATGATAAAGACCCCACAAAAAGTACCGATGCAAAAAAGTACGACCGTATCAGTTACATTGATGTTCTGAAGCAGGGCCTTCAGGTTATGGATTCAACTGCGATCAGTCTTTGTATGGACAATAAACTTCCGATCCTGACATTTGATCTTGCAAAGCCAGGGAACATATTAAAAGCTGTACAGGGCGAAAGCATCGGAACTATTGTTCAGTAGCAAAAGGAGAAAACTATGTTAGACCAGGCCAAAACAAATGCTAAAGCAAAAATGGATAAAGTAATCGTATCCTTAGGTGAAGAACTTAAAAAAGTCCGAACCGGTAAAGCACAGGTTTCAATGCTCGATTCCGTGCGGGTTAATTATTACGGCCAGCAGGCGCCTTTGAATCAGGTTGCCTCCGTTTCAACCCCTGATGCTAAAACCTTTCTAATTGCACCTTGGGAATCTTCAATTCTTAAAGAAATCGAGCAATCACTCGTTAAGTCCGATATCGGCATGGCACCGATCAACGATGGAAAAGTAATTCGTTTAAAAGTTCCAGACCTCACAGAAGAGCGCCGCAAAGATCTGGCCAAACAAGTAAAGAAAATCGTAGAAGAGGCCCGCGTTGCCGTTCGTTTGGTTCGCAGAGATGCCAATGAAGAAGTAAAAAAAGCTTTTAAAGACAAAGTAATCAGTGAAGATGAGTCTAAAAAAGGTGAAGCCGATGTTCAGAAAATCACAGATGATTTTATCAAGAAGATCGATCAAATCGCCGACGAAAAAGAAAAATCAATTTTAACAATTTAAAATTGACGATTATTTCATGTTAAAAAAACTGCAACATATAGCAATTATTATGGACGGAAACGGGCGCTGGGCGCAGTTGCGTAACAAGCCTCGTACGTTCGGCCATGTAAAAGGCGCGCGCGTTGCAAAAAAAATCATTACCCAAGCCTCGGATCTCCGGTTGAAAAATTTGACTCTGTACGCTTTCAGTTCAGAGAACTGGTTACGGCCGCAGACAGAAGTTGCTTTTTTGATGCGCCTTCTGACCCGTTATCTTAAAAAAGAATCTCAAAATCTGCATAAAAAAAATATTCGGTTTAATGTCATCGGCGAAATCAACAAGTTGCCCGCCGAAATCCAAAAAGCGATTACCCACACTAAAGAGCTGACGAAAAATAATACCGGGCTTAACCTTTCATTTGCATTAAGCTACAGCTCTCGTCAGGAGCTTGTCCTTGCAACTCAAAGTTTGGTTAAAAAAGTAGTTGCAGGCGACCTAACAATTGATCAGATCAACGAAAAAAGTTTGTCCGATTGCCTGATGACCGCCGGCACGCCGGACCCTGACCTTATTATCCGAACCAGCGGCGAATCCCGGCTTTCTAATTTTCTGATGTGGCAGGCCTCCTACAGCGAGCTATTTTTCAGCCCAATTCTCTGGCCCGACTATTCTACTAAGGACTTTCACGAAGCTATTCAATGCTATTTAGGGCGCGAGCGACGCTTCGGGAAGGTATTCCAAAAAAATGAAGAACCTTTCGTATAGAACAATTTCTGCACTCATTGCTTTAGTTATCGTTGTGGGTGCAATTTATTTTGGTGAGCGTACCGGAGCTTACCTGTTGTGCCTCTTTGTTGTTGTTCGCGGATCTTTTGAAATGGCCCGAATGTTTTTTCCGGTCAGCTATCCACCCACAGTAAAACGGCTGTTCGTATTTTTAAACTCAGCACTATTCGTATTTATTACACAGGAAAATCTGCAGTATCTTTCTAGCTTTGCCGTTATATCCGGTTTTGTTACAATTGCTTCATTCGGGGTGGTTTTTCACAAAACATTTAAGGATTTAGATCAGGTGCTGACGTTTGTTGCCAAAAGCAGCCTGGGTTTGGTTTATGTCTGCTTATTACCGGCAACCGTTGCATGGACTATTCAGACTAATAATGGGATCGAATGGTTCTTATGCCTTCTGGGTGTGGTTTTCGCGGGCGACATCGGCGCCTATGTCTTCGGCGTAACAATGGGAAAAACCACCGTTGCGCCGGCGCTTTCGCCGAAAAAAACTATTCAAGGTGCGGCGGGCGGCCTGCTTTTTTCTTTAATAATGGCGTTAGCGTTCAAGTATTATCTACCGGCTACGCCACTTTATGTGCTTGCGGTCTGCGGTCTGTTGGGCGGAACACTTGCACAAATCGGCGATTTTTTTGAATCGCTTATAAAAAGAGTATCAGGAGTCAAAGATTCCGGATCAATTATGCCGGGTCATGGCGGAGTGCTCGACCGGCTTGATGGCGTCTTGTTTGCGGCACCGTTGTTTTATTTTGCCGCTATTAATTTCTCATTATAGTACAAATTTTATTTACCCGACCTTCGACGCGTCTTGTTTAATTTAATTAAACACACCGAGGCTAGACGATTCTTTTTTATCGTTTAAAATGAAAGTCATGATGTACCTAGCTGCTATTTCAGGTTTTCTTTATTCGACTGTTTTACCTTTCATTATTCTGCTCGGCATTTTAATTTTCGTGCACGAGCTCGGTCACTTTGTTGTGGCGCGAATGTGTGGCGTCAGGGTTGAAGTTTTTTCACTCGGCTTCGGGAAGAAAATTTTCAGCATAGTTCGTGGCGGCACCAATTACTGTATTTCACTTATACCTCTTGGTGGATATGTCAAAATGTTCGGAGAGCAAGGCAGTGAATCCGTTCTCACCGAAGAAGATAAAAAAGTTTCCTATTCGCACAAAACGCCGTGGCAGCGCATCGCTATTGTTCTTGCCGGCCCGCTGATGAATTTCTTTTTTGCAATTTTCGTGTTTTCGCTGGTAGCCGAACTTGGTGAACGTACACGCGCGGCAGTTATTGCAGACGTTGCAGCCGCCTCCCCTGCGGCCAAAATGGGTTTCAAGCCAGGCGATAAGATTATCGAATTTAATTCCGCAAAAATACAAAGTTATGAAGAGTTCCAAAAGGGGTTGAATCGCGTTAAAGGCTCGTCAGCCACCGTTCTCGTTGAAGATGAAGGCGGAAAGCAGAAAACTCTTTCTCTAGAAATTACTTCAACAGAAAATCCGAATATCTTTTCGCTTGAGTCAAGATTGGGCCATGTAGAAGGCTTATTGCCGTATGCGACCAGCGCAGCCGTAGCGGTCGTCCCGGATTCGGCTGCATTTAAAACCGGATTCAGAACCGGTGATGAAATTATCGAAATTAATGGAAAAAAAATTCTTCGTTGGTCACAACTCAATGAATTGATGCTGAATCCAAATGGTGTTCTCAATGTAAAGCTGAACCGCTACGGCTTTGAAGAAAATCCCGAAAAAACAATAAAAACAGTTTTAGATATTCAGGTTCCGGTCGACACCTTGCGCACGACAAAAAATCTTGCGGAATTCGGTTTTGACAGCACGGAGCTGTATCTGGACCAGATTATGAAAGATTCTCCTGCCGCAGCAGCCGGCCTGAAAAAATTTGATAAAATAATTTCGATTAATTCTAAACC
>JANOJH010000241.1:0-2801 GCA_031408135.1 Bdellovibrio sp.
CATTCTTTTCCCTGATCAGGGCATCAGCTTCGGTTATGAAGGCAATACGTTTAAAATGAAAGATGGAAGCCAGGCGTATGGTATGATCGTGTCGGAGACAGAAGACAAAGTGGATATTCTTTACATGACTACGCAGCAAACACTTAATCCGGCAAACATCGCTTCACGCGAAAAGCAGGAAACATCTATGATGCCGTCCAACTTACAGACGTTGATGACCGAACAAGAATTGGTAGACCTGGTGGAGTATTTGCAATCGCTGAAAAGTAATAAATTATCGATGCGGTAAGTAAATCCATGAATTTAGGGGTGCTGTATTGCATATTTGCAGCCGGATATTAAATTTGCAGTCCTTTTGAAATTCAAAGTTCAAATTTCAAGATTCAAAAGGCGGAAATCCAGCTAATTTTGAATCTCAAGTCTTGAATTTTGAATTAAAGTAAGCGGGAGTAGCTCAGTTGGTAGAGCACGACCTTGCCAAGGTCGGGGTCGCGAGTTCGAGTCTCGTTTCCCGCTCTTTTAGGCGTTAACCGTAATCCGTTAATGGTTATTAGAGCAGAAAAAAGTGTGAGAATGAACTCACACTTTTTTATTTAGAACATACCACGGTTAACGTTTTACTGATAACGATTAACTGAAAGCCTGCCCGGGTGGTGGAACTGGTAGACACGCAGGACTTAAAATCCTGTGACCCTTAAAGGTTGTACGGGTTCAAGTCCCGTCCTGGGTACATTTTGAAGTTAAAGCCTCGGTCCTCGGGGCTTTTTTTGTACCACCCAGTTAGATGAATTAAAATTTTTGATCGGTAAGGCAAGTAACAGCAGAGGGAACCGAGAAAATTATTGCGTGATAAAAGTCGAGTGATATTTAAAGAAGCATCTTTCAAACTTTTAACAGTGTTACTTAATTGACATTAAGTCTTGTTACCGTTAGAGCAAAAGAGTCACTCTTCTGACCCTGAAGAAAAAATGAAAAACTTAATGCAGCGTCTAGGCTGTGAGAATAATATTTGACGCTGAAATTTGAGAATCCCTTTCCTTTACCTGAAAATCTCGCCTAACATTTTCCATGTGCTTGTTAATCGCAAAAATCTTCGCAAGATCTTGAGGGGAATTTAGGGTTTTCTGCTCAGCCTTAAGCTTATCAATGACTTCTTTAGTCTTGTTGACGGTTGTTGCCATATCAGAAACCATTTAAATTATTAGTAAATATATTAAAGTCACGCAAAGGTAGTGAATTTTGAACGAGACAATTCGATGAATGGTCATAGGCAAGGTAATTACCTTTAAATGCGGCCATTATTAAGGCTTTTAAGGTCTGCAAATTTGCTTCAGTGGCATCAATTATAACAAGCCCGTTCGCTTTCTGTTGCTTCACCAAGGCTTTAGTGGAGATCTCTCCAATCCACAAAAATTTAGGCATAGGTGTTGCCAAGATCATTTCTTTTATAACCGGGTCGAATGAGGGATCAAGCGATAGACTATGCTTAAAGGATCTACTTGATGTTAAAAAGAATCGAATAAAAATCTCTTCATCGTTCACTAAGAAGAAGTCTAAAAGAATTTTCTTGAAGAGGTTCTTTGCTTCAAATGCCTCTAAATAAATTTTAGGATAAAGAGGTGCGATGAAATAGGATATTTCGCAATTGTGCCAACTAGTCTCAGGATAGTGAGCCGCAGGAGAACTTAATTTATTAAGTTGATATGCAGGAAGATTGTCATCAATAAATACAAACCTCTTGTTAACATCATCGTTGTCAAAAAGACGCACCTTTTGTTTTTTTATTTGATCTTGAACGCCAGGGTTACTTTCTTTAGTTTCTGAAAGAGAATCGATGTCGCTAGCTGCTAATCTCTCATGTCCAATACAAAGCAGGGCGTGCGCAATATTGCCCTTATAGCGTCTGTTTTCCATAGCAACTATCAACGGTATTCCACTTTCAACGTATGTAGAAAATAGTCTATTGAATTCATCCTGACCAAATTCATTCAATGCATAAACCTTTGTACCAAACCCAAATTCTTTAAGAGCGAATGCCATCTGCTGAATGTTGAGCCCCTTAGAGGGTACTTGTCTTTCGGATGAAACTCGCCTTAATGCATTAATGATCTGTGAAGGAAGGACAGGTTTATACTCAGGATACTTATTTCCAAAATATTCCATAATTGCCCAAAGCGTAGTTTCAGCACAGGTTATCGTCTCTGTATCTTGGGAGGAGTGAGGAAAGGCATTTACAGAAAATTTTAAAGAATTGGCTGTTGCTTTAATGGGCGCTGTTACACATAAGAAATTATTACCCTTTACTGCCTTAGGCGATATTGCACTTCTCCCGACTATTTTTGGATCAGTTGGACGAAGTATCATAAAGCCTAAGTAGCGCGCCTGAAGTTCAGCATAGCTCTTCTCATTTGTAAAGTGATCAGTTACAATTTCTCCATTAAAAAATGAAAGGCGTATGCAGTCTTTATTGTAGTAGCCAAGTTTGGAGGAAAAATATGTGTAATAACTATCTCGATATACTTTGTCAGTGTACGGACTTTCAATTAAAACCCAGGTTGTGTCAATTAGATTTTGAATATGACCTAATTTTTCTAATGCTTCCGTATAAACTAAATCAGAGTAATTAGATTCTAATTCAAAATCACTTCTTAAAATGGGTAGCAAGTTCGCTTTAAGATCAGCCTTGCTGCAGAGTATACGTTTAATAGACATGGTGAGAATGTTTAAAGCCAAGAAGTTATTGTACTTCTATTATACTATTCTCAAAGATAGCCTAACAAATATTAATCTCAGAATTGGAT
>JANOJH010000250.1:0-2587 GCA_031408135.1 Bdellovibrio sp.
AGTTTACGTGAACCGAATGATGTTGAATCGGCTATACGTTGAACTTCTGACTTCAATGCATCAGCTTCTTTTGAAATAAATGAACGTTCTTGGTCACCGATCGTGTCAGATGCAGACTGCACACCCAGTTCACGAAGACGAGTGATAATATTTGAAACTTCTCCCATACCGCCTTCAGCCGTTTGCATCATCGAAATACCATCGTTAGCATTTCGAGAAGCCTGACCATACGAGCGAATCTGTGATTTTAAATTTTCACTGATCGCTAAACCTGCAGCATCATCTCCGGCTTTGGTGATTCTTGAACCGGTTGATAACTGAGCCATGCTCTTTTGCATTTCTCTAGAGTTTGTAGTCATTACGCGTTGAGCGTTTAATGCAGCTACGTTTGTTGTAATTCTCATTCCCATTGTAGACCTCTTTCATAACGGGGCTTTGTTTCTTAGGCAGAGCTTCCCGGTTGTACACGTTTTTGACTTGCTCTCTTCTTTTTCTTCCCTATTAGCGAAAACTTATTGGCAGTCACTCCGTTAAGCTCTCTCGGTTTCGAATCTGTCGAGTCTGGGTCGTTGTTGTTAATGTACCTTTCGGCTAGTCTGTGTTGCTCTTTAGTCGCGTCCTGCAAAACTAGACCAACGTCTGATCAGAACTAGACTAAAGTTCTGAAAAACAGACCTATATATAGGGTTTTTGCAGGCATAAGGGCGGTGAAGGCTAAAGTCGCAGCAAGTCTGTATTAGACTTTTAACTATCAGACTTCAGTCGCTCAGCCTTAAGTTCATGTCTAGTATTCGTTAGCTGTACTCTAAAAAATCCGAAAATTTCCGATAAGTTAGCTATGAGTTACACTGGTGCTTTCGGGCAGCTCCTATTATACGCCGCTCTTCTGGGATTAGGATTCTGGGGATTCAAAACTGCGGCCTCACACTATGTTTTTTCACGTCGACGCGAAAAAATTAACAAACTGAATGCCCGCATCTCAGTTCTGAAAATGCATCTCAGAGGAAAAATTAAAAGAAAATGCAGCCGCATCGAGAACGTGCTGAAAAAAGACACCGGTGCGTTGTCTAATCTCCTTCCAAAACTGAATTTAATCTGTGGCCTTGATTTCACGGCTGCCGGCGATTACCAGCTTCTGCTGACAAATCTGAATCTGATCACAGAAGAAATCATCGCTCATATTCACTTGAAGATGAAAAAAAGCAAACATATCGATCTTGAAAAAAAAGTTGATGACGTCAGCGACTCGGCCACGATAGCCGCGAATAATGCATTAGATACATGTAAGAAGCTGATTAAATATGACAAAGCCCATATGCATATCGTTGTTGAAATTATTGAAGCTACCGCAGAACTCAGCGACAAAGTTTCAGAATTCAATTCTCTAACGGAATTTGAAAAAAATCAGAAAGCCATTCATGAACCGGAAAAAATTATTATAGAAAATTTTGAATTATTACGGACCATGGTTGAAGAAACGAAAAAATCCGATGCTGTAACACCGGATTTTCCTGTTCTTGAAAACGGATACTTTTCAGAATCCGCCTAGCCTGTAATTAGTCGTTCTTCTTAAGTAAGTACTTTACGGCTTCATCACCTATTGCATCGTTGATCACTTTAACTTCCGCACCTTTTTCGGTCCGGATGCTCTGAGCTGTTACATTAGAAATATCAATTTTTACACTGGCTTTAGGTAAAATATCAGATTTACAGGTTAAATTCGTAGCGAATTCATTTCCACGAACTGTGTATTTACCGGTGCAAACGATCGCAGAAGAGATATCAGGGGACTTCACCTGAAAATCAACCGTACCACCGGCTTTAAGTTCAAATGTTGCCACAACAGACTTTGTGTCTGCATCTACGGCGCGGTACTTACCTAATTCAACTTCGGCTGCATTAGCTTGAGTAGCGACAACTAACATTAATGTTAATAAAAAAGACTTCATGGATTCTCCTTGGTTTAGGAAGTTTTACCTTACGAGGCTTTTTTAAAACAGTGTTAGAGTTTTGACAGGTAAAAATGACAAAAAAACCCATTAAAACAAATAGGTTCCTTAATAGGAGTCCCGAAAAAAAACGGCCTACCTAAAGTAAAGATCTTAGGTTACGAGTTGCACCAGCAAACCCAGGGGGAAATTTAATGAAAGCGTTACTTTTAACACTCATATCAGCCGTTACAATCAACGTTCATGCAGCTACCGTAGAATTAGGTAAATACCGCGCCATCGATGCCGCCACCAGATCTACAGTTGCAAGCTTTGAATTAAAGGCCAACGGAACCGTTAATTTTCATGTTCGCAGCCCAGAGTTTGAAGTTACCTGCAGTGGTAAATACGCAGTTCGTGGAAATGAATTCTCAACTAATTTAGAGTGCGCTTCGTTTTTGCTACCTGAAGCCCGTGTAAAAATTGATATTTCTAATGTAACAGCTCAGAGCATCCGCAGCGAAAAAGGTGCGGAAGTGAACGTGATCATCGATGCATTAGGAGATGAAGCCGTAAAGTACTTACTGAAAAAAGTTAATTAATTTTTATTGGTCGCGAACGGTCAGCCCGAATCCCGTCTCGTAGACGCCTGGCTTGTT